>DATLVQ010000239.1:0-13330 GCA_035577325.1 Bryobacteraceae bacterium
GACGTTCGAATTGGTGCCCGATGAAATCGTTGTCAACTACGAAGGCCCGCCGAACCTGAAGTGCAGCCTCGAGCAAGGCACATTCATGGCCCTCGATACCACGCTAACGCCGGAACTGGAGCAGGAGGGCGTAGCCCGCGATTTCAACCGCCTGATGCAGGACCAGCGGAAAGCGCTCAACCTGGATATTTCCGACCGCATCGTAGTGAGCTACGCCGCATCTCCGCGTATCGCCGAAGCCATTGCCGCGCATGGGGCGTACCTACGCAACGAGCTGCTGGCCGAAAAGCTCGAGCCCGGCGATGCAAAGAACGGGGCCGCGAAGTTATCGCTGGCGGGAGAAGAGATCCTTGTCACTATTACGCGCGCATGAGTGGCGTAAGAATCCATTGAACACCGACGCTTAGGACCGCGCAGGCTGTGAAACTTTGCACAGGCCTGCGCACAGACGACGATCTATCGCGTTGGCGCCGTGTTCTGCGCCGCAGCGCTCTGCGTTTTGTCCGCGGGCGTCGCGTTGTTAGCCGCCGGAGTGGCAGCGCTCGCCGATAGCTCCGACTTCTTGTACTTCGGCTCGCTCAGGTAACCCGTCACCTGATCCTTCGACACCTTGTTAACTACCAGCTCGACCGGCTGCGGACGATCCGTCAGCGTGATCCAGACCGGTTCATACAGGTTTACGTTCTTCTTATCGAGCTTGAAGTCGTCCACCATCAACGTCAGGTTGTAGGACTTGTGCTTATAGTTGACCTTGCGCAGCGAGAGGCTGATCGGCCCCACGCGCTGGAAGTTCTTGGATCTGTCCAGCTGGAACTCGAAGTAGTTGCGTTCACCACGCTTCTCGAGCGCTACCAGCTGTTCGTGGGTCCGCGCAATCGAGCCGTTCAGCTCGTCACGAGTGGAGGTTAGCCGCCCATCGAGATCGGCGCGCGTCGAATTGAGCTTTCCATCCAGGTCGTTGCGCGTTTTTTCCACATCTTCGCGCGTGCTGGCGAGCTGCTTCTGCTGCTCAGAAAGCTGTTGCTGTATTTGATTAAAGCGTGGATCGTCGGCGGGCTTCCGCCGGGCGGCGACCTGGTGCGTCGTGCCTCTTACGTGGGCGCGCTTCGCAGTCGCGGACGGCCTCGAAGAGGCTGACATCGACCGGCTGGGCGCCGAAGCCTGCGAGGCGGCGGTCTGCGCATTCATCTTTTCCGATAGCGCCTGCAACTGATTCTGCATTTGTCCCAAGCTGGCATTCAGCGCCTGATTCGTGGCCGCCAGATCGCGCGCTTGGCGGTGCTCGCGGACAAAGTAGAACAGACTCGCCCCTGCGGTGGCGCACAAAACCAGCATGAGGACCAGGGCCGTCAAACCCCAGCGGTTAGAGATTGTGATCGATTGGCGCGGTATTTCGTGGCTTTCCATTTTTGCTTACCTCCGGACACACGTTCAATGTAAGGAACGAAGCAACTGGATTGCCAGCCCGTATCTGCCCTAAAACCAGTGGATCCCACACGATTGATGCCTGCCTTCCGGAGGAGATTACCGGGGATTCTTGAGGGCAACCCAAAAAGACAGGAAAAACTTACACGGCCGGAAAACCAAGCCCGCCCATAGTTTACGCCGGTTTCGGGCGTCGCGCCTCGCCCGCTTCAATCGGCGTCACCGGGTCCATTAGCAGCCAGAAGAAGCTGCCGCAAAAGTAAACAGCGGCCGACACGTAAAATGTCGCATTCCAGTTGTTGTGCGTCCAGCGGAGAATCAGAGTAATGGCGGTCGGCGAAACTGCCCCGCCGAAGTTGCCCATCATGTTCATGGTGCCGGAGAGTGTTCCGGCGTACTTGCCGCCGACGTCCATGCAGGTGCCCCAGGAGCCAGGCATCACCAGGTCATTGCAGAAACTCGCGAACCCCATGGCCACCATGGCCGCCTCCGGATTAGCCAGGTGAACGGAGAGGATCAGCAGCGCGCTCGCGCCCGTAAATCCCACGCAGGCCATCAACTTGCGCGTTCGCGCCACGCTGTGCGTGAGGCGCACGATCGGCGTCGATAACAGGCCGCACGTCAGCGAACCCAGGCCGCCCAGAAATAGCGGCAGAATGCTCAGCAATGCGCTTTTCCCGATCTCTACGCCGCGTACCTTCTGCAGATATGTGGGCAGCCAGGTGATGTAAAAGTACCAGCCGTAGGAGAGGCAAAAATATTGCAGGCACAACATCCAAACCGTGCGCGATCGCGCGAACTTGACCCAGGGCACGCTGCCATGAGTGGCCGCCAGTTCTCGGTTTTCGCGTAACAGCTCCAGCTCGGCAGTATTGATTTTCTTGTTGTCCCGTGGATCGTCGCGGAACCATCGATAGAAGAACGTCGCCCAGACGATCCCTAGGACCCCGAACATTACGAATGCTTGCCGCCAGGACATCAGCCGGAACGCCAGGTAAACCAGCGGCGGCGTAAAAGCCCCGCCCCACCGGGCCGCCAGCCACATAAATCCCTGCGCCCGTACGCGCTCCTGCCGCGGGAGCCACGTGGTAAATGCTTTGGTCAGATTGGGAAAGCATCCCGCTTCGCCCGCGCCAAACAAAGCCTGCGTGCAAAATAGCGAGACGAAGTTAAACGTCGCGCCGGTCAGCGCCGTGAACGTCGACCACCAGATGACGATGCGCATCAGCACCTTGCGCGGCCCCATCCAGTCGCCTAGAAAACCGCTGGGGATCTCGAACAGCGCATAAAAAGTCACGAACGCCGAGAACGCCATGCCCATCTGCACCGGCGTGAGTCCCAGATCGCGCATCACCAGCGGCGCCGCGAACGACATGGCCACGCGGTCGATATAAGTGATGACCGCCAGCGTGACCGCAAAGACGATCACCCAGTAGCGTACTTGCGTGGGCCGCTCGCCGGTCTGTACCGGTTTATGCGTCTGCGTGGCCATAGCCTCGCCATCACACCATGTGCGAGCGCATCATTGCAAGCCACCGGCGCGGCCGGGTTTTCGTTCTGCCATAGCGAGCTCCAACGCGCGATACTGAGTCTCGGATGGATTTCCGCACCGTGGAGGAGAATCTGCGGCAGTCGTTCCGGCTGCTGGCTTCGTCGCAGCCCGCAGGCGAAGTGCGCGAGGCCGGGGGCGTGACCATCGCCTCGGCCGGCGTCACGTTTCAAATGTTCAACGCCGCGTTTCTCTCGGCGCCGGTAACGAGCGATCGCGAACTCGACCGCCGCATCGCTACCGCCCAGGTGCACTTCGCCGCCCGCGGCCTCTCGTGGTCGTACTGGGTTTGTGAAGACTGGATGGACAAGAAGGCCCGCCGCCGCATGAGCGATGCGTTCAAGAAGCGCGGCCTGTATCTGGCCACCGTGCTTCCCGGCATGCTGGCCGAAAAGCTGGCGCCTCCCGTGCGCGAGTTGCCCCGCCTCGAAGTGCTCGCCGTGGGCGACAACAAAACCTGGTCGGCCTTCTGCCGGATTGGCGCGCTGTGCTTCAATGTGCCCCTCGCCTGGTTTCAGGAAGTGTTTCAGGACCCGAAGATCTGGAAGAAGGGCTTCACTGGATACGTGGGCTATCTGGATGGCGAACCCGTGTCAACCGCCGCCACCGTCGTGGCAGCGGGCGCGGTGGGCATCTACAATGTGGCCACCGTGCCCGGCCGTCAAAGGTCCGGCTGCGGCGAGGCTGTGATGCGTTCTGTCCTCAGCCGCGCCCGCCGCGAATCCGGCATCGAAAGCAGCATCTTGCAATCTACCGCCCAGGGTTTCGACCTGTACCGGCGCATGGGCTACTCCGTCGTCACCAACGTAGCCGTGTACACGTCGTAGGGTCCCAGGCTCACAACGTGCGTTCCTCGAAAGCGGAACAATTTTGCAAATTGATTTTTTGAAGACGTGCCGCAATCGGCGGTGGCCTATGGAGGCGGGTAGTACTGCTGTTAGGGTTTTTCGAGCGCTGGAACAACCCTCTACCCTCACAATTTTTGTGGAATCGCAGTTTCCCGCCCACCGTCCGGCTCCTAAAGCCAACTCCTCACTCCGCCGATCAAACTCTGGAGGGAATGGGCCTGAATGAGTGCTCTTCTTGAAACAAAAGGCATTGAACGGCCCTGGGCCCTGAGTACGCCGCCGCCGTTTCCGGCTGTCGCCATGAAAGTGCTGGAATTACTGGGCCAGGAGGACGTGGACGTACGTCAGGTGGTCCGCTGGCTACAGGCAGACGCGGTTTTTTCCGGCGAAATGCTTCGCGTGGCCAATTCGGCGCTATATGGCACCAGCGGCCAGATCCGCAGCGTGCATCACGCCACGATTACTTTAGGCCTGGACTTCGTGAAGGCACTGGCCGTCACGGTTGGATTGCGCGCCTATGTGAAATCGGCCATGAAGGCGCCCGTGCTGCGTCGTTGCTGGAGCCATAGCCTGGCCTGCGGCATGTTTTCGCAGGAACTCGCAACCGCCTGCTTCATGAAAGGTGACGAGGCTTATACGGCCGGCTTGCTGCACGACATCGGACGCCTCGGGCTGCTGGCCGCGCATCCTATCGAGTATGCCAACGTGCTGGATGTCGCGGTTGACTATTCGTTCGACGTGCTGCACTGCGAACGCGAATTGTTCGATATCGACCACTGCCAGGCCGGGGCCTGGCTGGCTGAACAGTGGAAGCTCCCGCCCGAGCTGGGCGTCATCGCCGCCCTCCATCATGAGGATCCTGTAGCAGTCGATCCGGGTAAGAAGCCGGATCTGTTAGCCATTGTCCGCTTGGGCTGCCGCTTGGCCGATGCCCTGGATTTTGGTGTCGTCAAGACCCGCGCGCAAGGAGACTTGACGCAGATTCTCAGCTGTCTGCCCGAGGCTGCTCAAGTGCGATTCCCGAAAGATATCGAAGCCCTCAAAACAAAAGTGGCCGACCGGATCCAGGAGTTGTCCTAAGGGCTGCGGACAAACACGTTGAGATCGATGGCAGCGGACGAAACGCAATAGAACGCGTCCCTACATCCTTTGAACTCGCCTCTGCATATCAATGTCTATCTATGTTGCCCGGAAAACATAGACCGTGGCTGAGATTGGACTTGATCCTGATTTTCCTGGATACTGATCGGGCTTGGTGCAATGCTGGGGCGCTACACGCGACACGTGTATATTTGTGCCAGAGGAACCGGGGAACGGACGCCTATTTTCGGCCATGCTAACCGGGTGACCGGGACCTTGCGGGCCAGCCCTACTCCGCGGCGACGCGTGTCACTGTCAGCCCGCCCTCCGCGATCAGCTTCTCGAGTGCCGCAATATCGCCCGACAACGCGTGATCGCCTTCCCAAGCCGCGCATACCGACCGGACACGGTCCCGAGCCCGCTCCAGTGGAGCGCTCGTTTTGAGCGGCCGCAAGAACTCAAGGGCGCGCGCCGCTGTCAACGATTCGATGGCCAGCACGGCGCGCGTATTCCGCACGACGCGCTTCCACTTCAGCGCCGACGTCATCCCCATGCTCACAAAATCTTCCTTATTCCCGCTAGTGGTGATTGAGCCCGGTGAGGCCGGCGTGGCCAGCACGCGGTTCTCGGCCACCAGCGCCGCCGCCGTAACTTGCGCCATCATGAGGCCGGATTCGAGCCCTGGATGCCGTGCCAGAAATGGCGGCAGGTCTTCGTTGAGCGCCGGATTTACCAGCCGGTCGATGCGCCGCTCGGAGATGCCGGAAAGCGCGCTCAACGCGATCGCCAGGTAATCCAGTTGGAACGCCAGCGGCTCGCCGTGAAAATTTCCTCCCGACAGCACTTCGCCGTCGAAAACCAGCGGATTGTCGGTGGCGGAGTTGAGTTCGATCGAAAATACCCGGCGAGCCTCGGTGAGCGTATCCCGCACCGCGCCATGCACCTGTGGGGCGCAGCGTAGCGAGTAGGCATCCTGGACGCGCCGGCAAGAAACGTGGGAAGCGCGGATCTCGCTCCCTTCCAGCAGACGCACTAAATGTTCCGCGCTGATCACCTGGCCTGGATGTGGCCGAATGGCGTGCAGCCGCTGATCGAATGCCCGCGGCGTTCCGCGCAGCGCGTCCAGGGTCATGGCGCAGGCCACTTCCGCGGTGTCGATCAGCACTTCGGCTGCGGTCAGCTCCAGGCAGCCTACCGCGAGCATGGCCTGCGTGCCATTGACCAGCGAGATGCCTTCCTTCGAAGCCAGCGCGAGCGGCTCGATGCCCGCCAGGCGCAAGGCTTCGCCGCCCAGCATGCGACGGCCTTTAAATTCGGCTTCGCCTTCGCCCATCAGCACCAGCGCCATGTGCGCAAGCGGCGCCAGATCGCCCGATGCGCCCACGCTGCCTTCCGACGGGACCACCGGGGTCACGCCATGCGCGAGCATCTGGCACAGCCGCTCCGCCACTACCGGTCGGATGCCCGAAAAGCCCTTGGCGAGCACATTGGCGCGGATCAGCATCATGGCGCGCACTTCGCTGACCGCCAGCGGATCGCCCACGCCCGCCGCGTGTGACCGGATCACATTTCGCTGCAATTGCTCGAGGTCGGCCAGCGGCACGCGCACGTCGGCCAGCAGGCCCACGCCGGTATTGACGCCATAAACTGGCGCGTCGGCTATGGCCAGCCGTTCTACCACGGCGCGCGACCGCAGCATTTTTTCAATGGAGGATGATGCGAGCGAAACGGAATCGGCGCCCGCCGCAACGGAGATCACGTCTTCGATCGAGAGGTGATCGCCATCCACTTCGACCATACCTCAGATGGTAGCGCGTCCGCGCTCGAACGCGACCGCAAAGGCTTGTCAGCGGCGAAACGCCGGGGCGGCGAGGCCGTCAAGAATTAAAATGCCAGCCGGCTGGAATCACGAATAAAAAACGGATATTCATGCGACAGAAGAAGTGGGACAGTGTTGATTTGGACTTCACCCTGCTATGCCTCTACGAGACACCCCCAGCTCAAGAAAACTGCTTCGCTGCGTCGCGGCGTTGAAGGCCTTTCTACGCACCACTTAAATGACGGCCGATTCAAGGGAATGACGTTTCGCGGGCCGTCATTCGAGCGGCAACAGTACCGTGTTACTGTCATGCCCGTGGACGCGTGCTTTTATCTCGATGGTGGCGGCTGCCGGCAGCGGGTCCGCTATGTGGAAACAAATGGCGACTACGCCTACGCGCCCCGCGGCGCCGGCTGCAAATTCCGGCTCGATGGCTTTGCCTTCAAAGATCAGCTGCGTGTGATCCGCGAGCTTATCGGAACCGGTATGGGGCACGGCGAATCCATCAAGAGGCTGAACCTGATAAGGCCCGAAGCCGGTACCGAGCGCCGTGATCTTTTCTCCCCGGTGGGCGGGGCTTTTCAGTGTTACGAGCGAACCATCGGCGTGCAACGCCACAAGATAAGCCTTGGCGCCCACCAGCTGAAAGAACAGGCCGGGGCATTGCGCTGCACGGTGAAGAGGCCGGTTGCGTCCGGCTGGCCCTCGGGATGGACCACCAGAGTCTGTTCGCTGCCGGCGAGATCGGACGGCAGTTGCGCGTTGATCTGACCGGGCGAAACGAAAAACAGCGGGACCAGAAAAGACGTTGCGCCCGGGTCCGTATAAACACGGGTGGCGGCAATAGTAGCAGCCGCTTACATCGTTCCAGCGCCCAGCGACAATGCGATCAGAGACGGCAGTACACACGAGCTAGAGCGATGCATCGTTAACATTCACACCTATAGAAATAATCGACGGTATCGTGGGAATATGAACCGTTAGCATTACTTAGGCGGATGCCGAGCAAGACCTTAGCTCGATCAGGTATTCGCTTTAGGAAAGGAAACCGCTATAATGCGGTCGGGGTTCAGCTCCATGCGCGCGCAGATTCTGGGAATCGGTTTGGTGGCCGCGTCGATACTTTCGGGCGCGGACAAGAAACCGGCGGTGCGCTCCATGGAAAACGCCGACGTGGAGATCATCGCCACCCCGATCGCCGACCGCGAAGCCGTGCGCCAGGCGCTCGGATCGGACCTGGGTGGGCACTACATTCTGGTCGATGTCCGGGTAGTTCCGAAAGACGGCCAGAAAGTCACAGTCCACCTCGACGATTTCATGCTGCGCACCGACAAAGACGGCGAACGAACCACGCCGTTTGCTCCGAGTCAGATCGCGGGCAAGGGCGCACTGGTGATTTCACAGGGAGCAAGTTCCGGCGGCGGTACGACGGCCGAACCGGTCGGTCCATCCTATGGAGGAGGGCCCTACGGAGGCCCGCTGGGCGGACCGCCGATCATGGGCCCTGGCGGAATCGGCGTGGGTGGCGGAGGGGATGCGTCGGGCGAAGTCGCCGCGAAAATGAATAACGGCGCGAAAGACAAACCAAATCCGATGCTGGAAGTGCTGAAACAGAAGATTCTGCCGGAAAAAGAAACCGATGCGCCGGTTTCCGGGTTGCTTTACTTTCCGATGGAGAAGCAAAAGGTGAAGGATCTCGAGCTGATTTACACGACGCCTTCGGGCAAGCTGTCGGTGCGATTCAAGTAGTTTTTTTCCACGCGGGCGCGTCTCTCGCGTCCACATCCAAACAATAATTTAGGACGGTCTAGATGAACCAGCGTGTCTTGCGGGGCATGGGGTGGCTTCCCGATGTTCCGAGCGTTCGCGACTACTCGACGAGCCATCCTGAGATACGGCCGCTGCTGGCCAAGACGAGGGTGACGGAATCACTCGCCGCGCCGCCAGCGCTACCCGACAAAGTCGATCTGCGCGCACACTTCCCGCCGGTTGTGGATCAGCAGAATCTGGGTGCGTGCACGGCGAATGCGGCGGCCGCGCTGATCGGGTATTTCGAGAAGAAGGCGCTGGGGCGGTCGGCCAACGCCTCGCGGCTATTCATTTACAAAGCCATGCGCAACCTGACGGGCACTAAAGGCGATGCTGGGGCATATTTGCGGACGACCATGGAAGCGCTGGCCCTTTTCGGCGCGCCGCCCGAGGATTATTGGCCGTACGACGGCAGCGCGGAGAGTTCCAACAATCATTTCGATATGGAACCGAACGCCTTCTGCTATGCTTTCGCGCGGAATTTCACAGCCATGAAGTATGTCCGGCTCGATCCAGTGAGCGACACGCCGCAGCAGACGCTGGGAAACATTCGCGTCTATCTGTCCGCGGGACTGCCGAGCATTTTCGGATTTCCGGCGTACGACGAGTATATGAATGCGGGGCCGGACGGCAAAGTGGCTTTTCCGGCGTTCTCAAGCCAGTTGCAAGGCGGCCACGCTAACGCGGCCGTCGGCTATGATGATCATCTTACGATCGGCGCGGACACCGGTGCGCTGCTGGTGCGCAACTCGTGGGGAACGGGCTGGGGGATGCAGGGATACGGCTGGCTTCCCTATAAATATGTAACGCAGAATTTGGCGGTCGACTGGTGGACCGTGGTCAAGCAATCCTGGATAGATACCGGGCAGTTTGCGTAGGTCACGGACCCACGATTCTTCGCGATCGGTTCGCATAGAATAGTGGGACATGCATATCTCCGAACTGGATACTCCCGCACTCGTTATCGATCTCGACATCATGGAGCGCAATCTGCGACGCGTGGGCGATTACTGCAAATCGCACGGCCTGCGCCTGCGCCCGCACACCAAGACGCACAAAACCCCGGCGGTGGGGCGGCGGCAGCTGGATTCGGGCGCGGTGGGGCTCACGGTGGCCAAAGTGGGCGAAGCCGAAGTCATGCTGGGCGCGAACCCGCCGGATCTGCTGGTGGCATACCCGGTGATCGGGCGGAACAAGCTGGCGCGGCTGATGCAAGTGGCGAAGAAGACGCGGCTCACCGTAGCGCTCGACAGCATCTCAGCGGCGCGGCAATTGTCGGAGGCCGCGCGCGAAGCACAGGTTGAGATCAACGTGTTGGCTGAGGTGGATGCGGGGCTCAACCGCGTGGGCGTCTCGCCGGGGCCGGAGCTGATCGCGCTGGCACGGGGCATTCAGCGCCTGCCAAATCTCAAATTAGACGGCATCGATTTCTATCCCGGCCATATCCGTGACACGGGTGAGCCAGGCATGGCGCAGGTTCACAAACTCAGCGAGCTGGTCCAGTGTATCCTGGACGATTTCCGACGCGAGGGCATTGAAATCCGCGTCGTAAGCGGCGGTTCCACGCCATCTCTGTTTCATTCTCACGAAGTGCGCGGCGTGAACGAGATCCGGCCGGGCACCTACGTCTATAACGATGTCAACACGGTGGCGAGCGGCGCGTGCACGTTCGACGATTGCGCGGCTTCGGTGCTGGTAACCGTGGTTTCGACGGCGCGCCCGGGCCAGATTATCGTGGACGGCGGATCTAAGACATTTTCATCGGACACAGCGGCGGCGCCCTCGGTTCACGGCCGGGTGGTAGAGGCCCCGGGGTGCGCATTTCACCGCCTGAACGAAGAGCACGGCTACATCGACATCACGCGCGCCGGGCGCGAATTTGCCGTGGGCGAGCAACTGCACATCATCCCAGCACATGTCTGCGTGGTCGTGAATCTGCATGAGACGGTTTACGGAAAGCGGGGCTATCAGGTGGAGGAAGTTTGGAAAGTCGAGGGGAGGGGCAAGCTGCAGTAAGGGTTGAATCCATCAACCGGCATTTCGTCGTCCGAGGACTTAAAATTTATCAGTCATTCTTGGCGGGTCGTTATACACACCCACGGTGTGACAATCAGTGGGGCATCCATAGTCAAATTCATTCAAATGCCACGTTGCCTCCCAATATCGGAAGTCAGCGTTCGCCTTTATTGGGGCTGCGTCAACCGGGGAATTCAGGTATTGAAAGGTGAACTGGCCATTTGACACTTCATCCATCGAATTCTTCTGGTGGAAGATTTGCTCAACCTTGACGAGCCGAGCGTAGCGGTTGAATTCCGGCGCTTGTGAGATGAGATCTGCGGCCTTTCCGGAAGGCAAATCGGGAACACGATTGATGTTAACCCCCAAGCCTATCCCGAGGATTGCTGCCACTGCAAGCGCAGGAAATAGCCAACGGAGCATGTCACTTGTCCTCATCCTAACGCATTGCAGTCAGTAGCAGCAGAATAAGAACCGCCGACCTCGACCGGCGAGTCATCCTTCGCGGCTGAAAGTGAAGTTCGCGAACTGCGGTGGGGACAGACCAAATTGCGAGAGGTACGGTTATCAAGTGGAGGAAATTTGGAGAGTTGAGGGGAGAGAGGCAAGCCGCAGTAGCCGGCCTCTCCCGCCCCGGGATGGCGCGTATCAAATCTTACATTTTCACTTCTTTTACTTCCACAGTGTCGCCTTTCAGTTCACCGGTGATGGTGACTTTGTGGCCGACGTGATCGGCTACCTTACTCGCATCGTCGATCTTGTAGACTTTGCCGCCGGTGACGAATACCGGTGACGCGCCGCCCTTGACGCAACTGGCCGCGCAATCGGCGTGCGCATCTTTGGCGCCTTTGGCACCGCACTTCGAATCCGAAATGTATCCACTCCACTCACCGGCCATGGCCGTGAGGGTGAATACCGTGAGCACCAGGACTATCGCTACAACAACTTTCTTCAAGGCAGTTACCTCCTCGCAGGATTGTGAAAATCCTCCTGACTATACCCCAGTCGGGTGAATCAAGCAAGCGACGTGGGGCGGTCCGGCATGGCACCCTGCTAAAGGCGACCTGAGGCTCACTGGCAGCGGAGGGCGATCACCGGATCGACCCTCGCCGCGCGCCGAGCGGGAATATAGCTGGCGAGAGCGGCCACGCCGAGCAGAACCAACGGGGCGAGGGCAACAATCACAGCGTCGTCCGCACGCACGCCGTAGAGCAGACTGGATAAAAGGTGCGCAAAGCCGAATGACACAGGTATCCCAATCAAAACGCCGAGGGAGGAAAGCAGAAATCCGCGGCCCAGCACAGAGCGAAGAATCTCGCCGGTCCCAGCACCCAGGGCCATGCGAACTCCGATCTCGTACGTGCGCTGGACGACGATATAGGACATCACACCGTAAACCCCAAGGCAGGCCAAGAGTACGGCCAGCCCCGCAAAGATGCCGATGACCACGGCAACGAAGCGCGGCGCAGCCACCGACTGCGCAAAGTATTGTTCAAGGGTCACTACATGATAAACGGGCGCCTTCTTGTCCACCGAAGCCACTTGGCGTCGGACTGCCTCAACCATGCGGCGTGGATCGGCAGCAGTGCGGACGACGAAAAACATGCTACCGAAGGGGCTCTGCGCTAACGGGGCATACACCTCGGGGGCGGCTTCGGCGCCGAGACCGCTCTGCTTCACATCCCCGATCACACCTACGATTTCACGCATCGGCGGCTCGCCTGGACCGTAGCCATTGCCGATACCGGGCCGGACGTGCTTCCCAATCGGGTCCTGGTTTGGAAAGAAGCGCCGAACCAGCGTCCGGTTGACGATCACAACCGGAGTGGATTTCGAATTGTCGTGTTCCGTGAAGTCCCTGCCGGCAACGAGGGCGATACCCACGGTGCGAAAATAGCCCGGTTCCACGGCGTTGAAGTCAGCCGAGGGTCGCGACCCGATCGGCGTGGGCTGCCCCTCAATTTCAATACCGGAGCCAATGTTATCTCCTGTCAGAGGGAGCGATGCAACCGCGCTGGCTGAAGTGGCACCGGGGAGAACGCTGAGGCGCGCCACGATCTCGCGAAAGAACGCCGGCAACTGTAAGCCTGTTCTTCCAGCGGGAGAATCGAGCTGAAACGTCAGGACGTTCGACGGATTGAATCCAGGATCAACCTGAGTGAGGCGCAGAAAACTCTGAATCAGCAGTGCGGCGCCGGACAGTAATACGACGGCTAAACCAATCTCACCCACAAGCAGCGCATCCCGTAGACGGCTGTGCTCCCTTCCACCACCTCCCGAGCCGCGGCCACTTTCCTTCAGGGATTCGGTGAGACTAATCTTTGAGGCTCGCAGAGCCGGAGCGAGACCGAACAGGATTCCAGCCAAAAGCGAGGTCAGTAGAGCGAAGCTGAGCAAGCGCGTGTCAGGGCCAATGGCGTTCAGACGCGGAATATCCGCCGGGATGAGGCTCGGAAGAAATCTCAGCGACGAGAGCGCCAGGCCAAGGCCGAGACCGCCTCCTATAATGCCCAGCACCAAACTCTCGGTGAGCAGCTGGCTGATTGTCCGGCGGCGGCTGGCCCCCAGAGCGGCGCGGATGGCCATTTCCTTGTGCCGGCTGGTGGCCCGCGCTAACAGGAGGTTGGCCACATTAGCGCACACGATCAGCAGAACGCATCCCACGGCGCCCAACAGCACAAGCAGTGGAGTGCGGAGGTCACCGACGAGTCGGCGGAGCTCCGGGACAATGCTCGTCGTGCGGGGCTTGTTCTCCGGGTGTTCCTTATTCAACGCACTGGTGAT
>DATLVQ010000240.1:0-2631 GCA_035577325.1 Bryobacteraceae bacterium
CCATCCCGGCCATGGCCCCCGCGCCCGTCTTGCCGCGCGAACCAGCCACCACCAGCACGTGCCCGAAACTGCCTTTGTGGGAGGCCCGCGGACGCGGCGCTAATAGATGCCGGAATTGCGCGGGCTCCACCAGAGACAGAAAAATACTGCCGTCGTTTTCGAACAGCTCCGGCGGGCTGCCGATCGCCCGCACATCCAGTTCTCCCACCTGCTCGCAGTTCGGCGGCAGCACCTGGCCCACTTTGGGCGCTGTGAACGTGACCGTATAATCCGCCCCCACCGATGCTCCGATCCTCTGCCCCGTATCGCTCGCCAGTCCGGAAGGAATGTCCACGGCCACGATCGAGGCACCGGGAAATCCTGTATTGATGCGCCGGATAGCTTCGAGCATCTCGCCCGACGCGGGTCCCTTCAGTCCAGTGCCCAGCAGCGCATCCACCACAATCGTTACTCCTGCAACCTCCTCGGGCGTCTCACGCCATACGGGACAGCCGCAGCCCACCAGCTTCCTGTAGTTCTCCGCCGCTTCACCCTTCATCTGCTCCGGCAATCCCACCAGCACCACGTGGACCGACTGCGGCCGGTGCTCCGTATACAGCAGGCGCGCCACCACCATGCCGTCGCCGCCATTGTTCCCCTTGCCGCAAAAGATCACGATGCGTTGTGCGTCGATCGGCGCGAATCGCTCCGCCAGAAATTCGACCACGCGTCTGCCGGCATTTTCCATCAACACGTCGCCCGGAATACCCATCGCGATCGTACGCCGGTCCACTTCGCGCATCTGCGCCGCGGTCAGGACTTTCATCGAAGTTACACGCCCCGCGCCAGCAGCAGCGTCATGTCGTCGAACAGCTCCGAAGACCCGGTCCATTGCTCGACCGTTTCCATGATGCGCGCAATAATCTCTTTGGATTCGCGCTGCCCGTACCGTACTAGTAGGTCGACAAGCCGGTCCTCGCCGAAAGGCTCGCCGTATTCGTTCTCCGGTTCGACGATCCCGTCGGTAAACGCCACCAGCAGATCGCCCCGGCGCAGCGCGATGCTTTTCTCTTGGTACGCCGCAAACGGAAACGCGCCCACCACCGTGCCCGTCACCTCCAGCCGCTGCGCCGTACCCTCGCGCATGAGGATCGGCGGTAAATGGCCCGCGTTCGTGTAGGTCAGTATCCGGTTCTCGTCGTCGTAGAGGCCGAAATAAAACGTGGCGTACTTTTCCGGGGAGGTGTTGGCGTACACCTGCCGGTTCAACTCCGAGACCAGATCCGATGCCGAGAACCGCCCGCGCCCTCCGCCATTGCCCGTACCGAATGCGGCCGCCGCGTGAGCCGGAATGCCAGCCGTCAATTGCGTTCGCATGATGGACTGCAACGCCGCCATCAGCAGCGCCGCTGAAATACCTTTGCCCGCCACATCGCCAATCGCCAGCGCGACATTCGCATCGCGCAGTTGCACGAAATCGTAATAATCGCCTGACACCATGCGCGCCGGGTGGCAGACACCGGTCAGCTCGAGCGTTCTCATCTCGGGAGCGCTGCGCGGAAACAACTGGCTCTGCACTTCGCGAGCGATGGCAATCTCGGATTTCAGCCGTTCCTGTTCCTTTTCGATCACGATCAGCCGCTCGAGATTCTCGGTCATGCCGTTGAACGACCGGCCCAGTTCCGCCAGCTGATCATTTCCCTCCACCGCGATGCGATGCGAAAAATCGCCCTCCTTCACGCGCTGCGTGCCCTCGTAAAGATTGTGGACCGCCCCGGTAATCGTGCGCGTCATCGAGAATCCGAGAATGAACGAAACCAGTTCGACCAGCAGGAGCACCACTGCTACGAGCAGGAAGATGCCAAGCACGCCCTGCGCGTAATTCACCTGGGAGAATAACTTGCCCAGCACGACCGAGGGCCGCGTGTGGACGATCAGCCCCACATCCCCGTGGCGGTCCGCAGCGTCCCAGTATTGCAGGGGCATGGGCATAATCCAGGAGACGTCCACGTCGCCGAAAAATGCAGGCGGCGGGAGCCGTCCGCCGCGCTGGCTCTTTGGCGCGGGTGGATCGTTCGGGTTCTTCGAGCCGACATTCAGCGGCCCTAGAAACACTTCGCCGATGCCCGGCATAAGGTCCGCCAGCAATCGCGGCGTGAGGGGGGCCACGAGTGTAACCGCTGTATTCCCTTGGCTAACGTGAGCCCAACTACACAACAATCCGTCCTTTGTGATGAGCCCGCTGGCATCCTTCCAGCCCGCCGGAGGCGGGGCCAACGCCGAAGTCTCCGGGTAGCGGTAAGTCTGTTGAGATTGGACGAGTAGATCGACCGTAGGAAACCGATTGCGAATGTAAGGGGCCACCTCACGGATGGCGTTCTGCTGTTTAGCCGCCGGCGTGCCGGCCAACATTCCAGCCACGCCGTTCAGGGCGTCCAGCCGCCGGTCAAGCTCTGAGCTGACCAAGTAGACCGATGTCTGTCCCGCCAGCATATAGCCGCCGATGGCCACCAGAATCACGATCAGCACGATGGGCACGAACGCGATGAACAGATACGCGACGATCAGCCGGTTGCGTAGCCGCCAACTCAACCGCCGTATGTTGCGGCGAATGAGTTGCAGGGCGAAGAGCAGCCCCGACACATACAGCGC
>DATLVQ010000241.1:0-5247 GCA_035577325.1 Bryobacteraceae bacterium
CTCGTACGCCATTCGATAGATCCATTCGCGATGCGGCTGGTTAGTCATTCGAATTCCGGGAATGCCGGACCACGTGTCGGCCCGGTCAATCAGTACGGGAATGAGCACTTCACAACCGTTCTCCGCCAGGCGACGCGCGTACTGCGCGTCGGCATCGGCTCCCGGGGCCATGCCGGCCAGCATTTCCGGGGTCCAGTCGGCATCCGGAATGGCGACAATTCGCGCCACCGGCCGGCTTTCAGGTTCAAGGAGGACGCCTTCGCCATCGACGCCTTCAAATACCGGCCAGCGCACGAGGTAGATCTTGTAACCGGAGCCGGAGCCGAACACCGGAATTTCCGGGGTCGTCGCCTCGAGCCGAATGGCCGTGGCCGGGAGCCGCTGGTCCACTGCGCCGATGATCGTTCTCAAGTGATCGCGGTTGGGCGCGACGGACTGGGTGTACCGCCGGTAGTCCCTCTTCCAGAGTTTCTCGCGGGACTCAATCGAGCTCGACGTGGCGCGATCGAGGTAGCGGTGAATGCCTTCCACCATCTGCGCCGCCAAGTCGCCGCGTAGCTCTAGCGGCGCGGTGTGGTCAAGAAGTTGCTGCTGGCCGGACAGGCTCCAAGTCAGAAACACGACACCGGGGACCGCCCAACGCGAGGATTTGTGATATCGCATGGAGTAACAACATACCGCAGCAGTGATTCGGCGGTTTTGACAGCATGGCCGCCCAGTTCACCGCGTCGCCGACAATCCGTCCGGAAGGCTTTTTGCCCCATTCTGCCACACGCCGGAGCCAATGCGAACGCGGCTCTGCGCACGGGTCAAAACCTGCACACCCCTTGCTATAACAGACCAATGCGCCTACGAGATTACGCACCCCGGCCCGCGCACCTCAAATGGCTTCTCGATTCTGACCCGGCCATTCGTTGGCAGGTCATGCGGGATCTCATCGGTGAATCCCCCGGAACGATTGCAGACGAGCGGTCTCGCGTCGCAGCCGAAGGCTGGGGAGCCCGGCTTCTCGCCTTACAATCTCCTGCTGGCAACTGGGGCGGGCCGCACCAGGACCGAGGCTTGCTTATTACCCTCTACACTCTCGTCGTCTTGAAAGATCTTGGTCTCGATCCCGCCGGCAAGCAGGCTCGCAAAATGATCGACCGCGTCGACAAGCGGCTCGTGTTTAAGCCGCTCAACAACCGGCCGTTCCTTCACGGCGAAACGGAGCCCTGTATCAATGGAAGAATCCTCGGCCTCGGTTCGTATTTCAACCAGCCAAACGACGCACTGGCCAATCAACTCCTGGGCGAGCAGCTCGAAGATGGCGGCTGGAACTGCGAAGCATGGCCGTACTTGTCGCCGAAGCGCCCCCCAAGCCGGCGCTCTTCCTTCCATACCACCATTTGCGTGCTCGAAGGACTCCTCGAATACGAACGAGCAGGGCGCAAATCGGCGGTCGTCGCCAAGGCCCGCAAGAGGGCTGAAAACTATCTGCTCGAGCGCCGCATGTTCCGCTCGCTCCGAACCGGCGAAATCATCGACAATCGCTGGCTCCGCTTCTCGTTCCCGACGTTTTGGCACTACGATGTCTTACGCGGACTCGATTATCTGCGGAATGCAGGAATCAAACCCGACAGCCGCGCAGTGAAGCTATCGAAATTGTGATTCAACGCCGCCACCAGAACGGGCGCTGGCCGCTCAACATCCTTCATGCCGAACATATTCCGTTGGAGATGGAGACAGGTGTCGGAAGGGCAAGCCGCTGGAACACGCTGCGCGCCCTCCGGGTCCTGCGTTGGTACGGCACTTCAACCTAATAGTTGCGGCTAGAGCCTGCTCGCCAAGGTTCGGATCAAAAAAAGTCACCGCGACCTCACCGTTCGGGGCGGATCTCGCGCCGCGCGAAAGCGCGCAAAGAGCGGCGTCAGGGACACATATCGGCAGGCAGCAGCCACGGCGCCCGTCCCTCAAAAGTGCCGGATCCCTCGTAAGCCGGGCCCCGCCCGGCCTAGCCCATCTTCGCCGATTCCGCCTTCTCAGCCTCAGCCTTTTCGGCCTTCGGCAGCTTGAAGTACCCGACGACGCCGACTCCGACCAGCATCGCCGCGCTTCCATAATAAAGGTTCGGAATCCCAATCTTTTCCGCCACCGGACCAGCCACGAACATCGAGATCACTTGTGACCCCGCCACCAGCGACATCAGGCAGCTCATCACTCGTCCCAATAATTCGTGGGGTGTCTCGCGCTGGATCAGCGTCGTGGCCGTGATGAAAATCGCGGACGCGCATAGGCCCAGCCCGAGCATTCCCGCCGCCGTCGATTCCATCGTGCCGAACGCCACCGTGGTCAATACCGCTACGCCCATTCCGCCCAGACCGTACACCACCAGGTTCTGCTGCGGGATTCGCCGCGCAAACGGCGTGAGCAACTGTGTCCCGATGATCATGCCGACGCCGATCAGCGTATTCAGCACGCCGAACACCGCGGACGTCGAGTGCAGCACGTCGCGCACGTAGATCGAGAGCAGCGCGCCGAAGCAGCGCATCGCGAACATCCCCGCGGTCATCGAAAGAATCACAAACGAAATCGTCGAGTGCTTGAAGATGAATCCGAATCCCTGCCGCATCGAATCGAGCACCGCGCTCGATTCCGCGCACGGCGCCTGTCGCTCGATGGTCAGCGTCATCACCAACGCCGCTGAAAAGAAGAAACTGAAGCTGTCGTAAAGAAAACAGGAGTTCGCGCCGGCAACCTGCACCAGCTCTCCCGCGACGCTCGGGGCCACGATCAGCGAGCCCTGCTGCGCCTGCGACATCAATCCGTTCACTGCCATCAGTCCCGCCATCGGGACCAGCGTGCGCACTGCCACCGATTGCGCCGGAACGAAGAAGGCTGACACCACGCTCATCGTGAACAGGATGGCGTATATCAAGTACAGGTCGTGCACGAACACCAGCCCCAGCACCAGCACGCCGCGGATCAGGTCGCTTGCGATCATCGTCCGTTTTAAGTGCCACCGGTCCACGAAGACGCCGGCCAGCGGGCTGACAATCGCCAGCGGCGCCATAAAAGATACCAGCACCATCGCCACCTGCGTCGCCGTACCGTGCAGCTTAAACGTCACCACCGCGATGATCGCGAACACCGCCAGGAAGTCCCCGAACACGCTGACAATCTGCGCGATCCATAAACGCCGCACCGGCCGAAGCCGCAACACGTCACGAAAAGATAGAGGTGTCCCTCGGATGGTCATACGTGTGAGAATCCCCTACAGGCGCTTGCGATTATCATAGCATCGGCTCCGTCCTCCGCAAAGGCCAATGCCTTTCGAGCCGCTGTAACGGATACAATGTTCTAACTTGCTCGACGCAGCCTTACAAGAACAAGTAATTCGAGTCGTAATTCACTGGCGGACTTTCCTCACCGCCAACCAAAAACCCTCATGGCCGGATTTACCTTGTGCACTCGCGGGACTACGTTTGATCGCGATTCCGAGTATTGGCGGCGCCTGGCCTGGAACTCATGGTTTTGGTTAGGAATACCTCGTAGAAAAACAGAGAGGAGTACCGAGAGGTGAAACGACGTGCGTTTGTCAGAACATTGACGGGAGCAGCGGCGGTGCGGCTTGGGATAGTGAGCTTGGGAAAGGCTCAGACCGTAAGTCGGCCGCCCGGGGACCCGATAGCGCCTGGGAAAATGCGCTTGGCGGGAATGAGCCTTGAAGAGTTGCGACAACGTCTCTACGACCAGCTGTTCCAGGTACTTCTGCCCTTCTGGGACAAGCATGGAATCGACCACGACTATGGCGGCCTCATGTGCAGTCTGGATTACGACGGCACACTCCTCGATACCAGCAAGAACCTCTGGTTTCTCGGCCGCGCCATCTGGGTTTATAGCTTCCTGTATAACCACTTCGGAAAAAACCCCGAGTTTCTGAACGTGGCGAAAAAAACCAAAGAATTTGTGTTCAAGTGGGCGCGGCAAAAAGACGGCTGGTGGGCGGAAGAGTTCTCGCGTGAAGGGAAAGTCCTGCGGCCCTTCAGTGGCGACACGGAGGGAATGTACCACCTCGCCGAAGGCCTCCAGGAGTACGCTGCTGCTAGCGGAGACGCTCCGTCCCATGAAGCCGCCTTCGTCATCCTGACCAAACTCTTCCGGGAGTTCGACAGCCCGGCCTTTCGGTACCGCGGAGCGGATTTCCCCTATCTGTGGGGCAGCAAGAGAGCCGTACGGCCCCAGGGGTTGTGGTTCCTGAACCTCACCATCTCCACCCAGATGCTCGTGCGCGAGAACAACGCGCAAATTGCCGCGATCGCCGACCGCGCCGTGGACGCGATCATGAATCGGCATTACAACCCCGACATCGGCTTGAATACGGAAATGTTGTACTACGATTTCACCAGGCCGAAAGAGGAAGCACAGAAGTCGCGCTTCGGCCATTCGGTCGAGGCGCTGTGGATGGTCATGGACGAAGCGAATCGCCGCCACGATGAGGCGCTATGGAACACCTGCGCCCAGCGCATCCGCCACCATCTCGATGTTGGTTGGGACTACATCTACGGAGGACTTTCCCAGTGGATCAACGTGGATCATCCTTCTTATCAATGGCCGGTGGAGACCCCGGTGGGAACGCATCAACAATTACATTTCACGGGTGAGTATGAACATATGAAGTGCCTGTGGTGCCAGAATGAAACGCTCGTCGCGACTCTGAATGTCCTGGAGCGCACCGGCGCGGAGTGGGCCGCGGAGTATTTCGGAAGTACATTCCAGGTTGTTAACGAGAAGTTCTGGCAGAAGCAGCGCGGTTACCCGGCCGGATACATGCTTTTCGCCGACCGCCGGATGACCTTGCAGCCTCACGTCGGCCGCCAGGACAACTATCATCCCCTTCGCCAACATATGTTGAACATCCTGACGCTGGATAGGATGATCGCGCGTGGTGCGGCCCTTCTCCAGCCTTCGGCCGATGCATAGCTTTGCCTTCAACGGAGGAGGAAAAAAGTAACCATCGAGCACGATCACCCAAGCGCTGGGCGGCCATCGTCGGTTACGCATCGATTGCAGGTGCTTCCACGAGTCTTCAAGGCCACGAAAATACGCGCATCCGGTCGAACAGGCCACTAGTCACGCTAATTCGGGCGATCTTGTTCGTTTTTCCACCTAAATATCCGCTCAGTGCAACGCCCTAGGCCGATAAGTTGGGTGTATGGCGATCCAGTTCCCAGCCCGATACGGGGTGGACGCGCCTCAGCCGGCAGC
>DATLVQ010000242.1:0-18461 GCA_035577325.1 Bryobacteraceae bacterium
GTTCGGCGTTATGTATCTGCTGAACTACAGCCTCGACAATCTGTCTCTGATGGCCCTGACCATCTCTACCGGATTTGTGGTGGATGACGCCATCGTGGTCATCGAGAACATTACGCGTTACCTGGAACAGGGCATGCGTCCTTTCGAGGCGGCGATCAAGGGAGCGCGGGAGATCGGTTTCACCGTCCTCACCATCAGTATTTCGCTGATTGTAGTCTTCATTCCTCTGCTGCTCATGGGCGGGATTGTGGGCCGGCTATTCCGGGAATTCGCGATGACTTTGTCGATTGCAATCGCCGTTTCATTGGTCATTTCCCTCACCGCGACTCCCATGATGTGCGCGCACCTGCTGAAGCGACAGGAGTCGCATGGCTGGATGTTCCGGACCAGCGAGCGAGCTTTCACGTGGGTGGTCAACGCATATGGACGGACGCTAACGGCGGTGCTGAATCACGCCGCCATTACATTGGCGATCTTGCTGGCCACCATTGGGCTGAACGTCTACCTATTCATTCACGTGCCCAAGGGATTTTTTCCGCAGCAGGACAATGGCCGCATGATGGGGTCGATTCAAGCCGACCAGGATACTTCGTTTCAGGCCATGGATCGGATTCTGCAGCAGATGATCAAGATCATCGATGCCGATCCCGCCGTGGACACAGCTTTGGGATTCACTGGCGGAGGCACCATGAACACGG
This sequence comes from Bryobacteraceae bacterium, assembly GCA_035577325.1. Classification (GTDB taxonomy): domain Bacteria; phylum Acidobacteriota; class Terriglobia; order Bryobacterales; family Bryobacteraceae; genus QHXW01. The sequence continues at coordinate 699 of DATLVQ010000242.1, forward strand.
CCCGGATGTTCATTTCGCTGAAGCCGCTCCAGGAACGTAAGGCCGCAGCCGACCAAATCATCGCGCGGCTGAGGCCGAAACTGGCCCGGGTTCCAGGCGCGACGCTCTACCTGCAGGCCTCGCAGGACGTCCGAGTCGGCGGGCGGCAGAGCAATGCTCAGTACCAATTCACCATGCGCGGCGACAACCTGCAGGATCTCACCGTCTTCGCACCTCGAATGCTCCGGGAACTCAGGGGCATCAGTACAATCGCGGACGTAAGCACGGATCAGCAAAACCTTGGGTTGCAATCGCTCATTCAATACGATCGCGATACCGCCGCGCGTTTTGGCATCTCGCCGCAACTCATCGACAATACGCTCTATGACGCGTTCGGCCAGCGCCCGGTGTCCACCATGTATCGCGCCCTGAATCAATACCACGTGGTGATGGAGGCCGCGCCGGAATACTGGCAGAACCCGTTGTCCTTGCGCGAAATCTATGTGCGTTCGCCAAGAGGGCAGGAGGTTCCGTTAAGCGCTTTCAGCACGTTTGCGCCGACTACCGCGCCTTTGGCCGTCACTCACCAGGGCCTGTTTCCGGCGGTGACCATGTCCTTCAACCTGCAACCGGGCGTGGCTTTGGGTGATGCAGTGGATGCGATCGACGTCGCGGCCGTCAAGGTCGGACTTCCGCCAACCATCCACACCGGTTTTGCAGGTACGGCGCAAGCTTATAAGGATTCGCTCGGCAGCGAGCCGCTCCTGATTGCGGCCGCGTTGCTGACGGTTTATATCGTATTGGGCGTGCTGTATGAAAGCTACATCCACCCCATCACTATTCTGTCGACTCTGCCGTCGGCGGGCGTGGGCGCTCTATTGGCGTTGATGCTGACCCACACTGACCTCAGCGTGATCGCCATTATAGGGATCATTCTACTCATTGGCATCGTGAAGAAAAACGCGATCATGATGATCGATTTCGCGCTCGCCGCCGAGAGAAACGAAGGTAAGAACTCGCGCGACTCGATTTTCGAGGCATGCATGTTGCGCTTCCGGCCGATTTTGATGACGACGATGGCCGCGCTGCTCGGCGCTCTGCCGCTGGCGCTCGGGACCGGAACCGGATCGGAGTTGCGCCGCCCGCTGGGCATCACGATCATCGGCGGGCTGATTGTCAGCCAGGTCCTCACTCTATACACGACCCCTGTGGTGTATCTCTACTTTGACCGGCTCCAGCACTGGTGGGACCGGGTACGCGGCCGCCGGGGAGTCCAGCCGCTCGGATCGGAGGTATAGCCGGATTATGCGCACAAGGCATCGGTGGTACTTTTTCCCTCTACCGGTCATGCTTCTTCTCAGCGGCTGCATGGTAGGCCCGAAGTACACGCGGCCCAGCGCGCCGGCCTCGCCCGCGTACAAGGAGCAGCTTCCAGAGGATTGGAAGCAGGCGCAGCCGAACGATGGAGTGATCCGCGGAAAATGGTGGGAGCTCTATAACGACCCAGCGCTCAACGCCCTCGAAGAGCAGGTCAGCATATCGAATCAGAGTTTTCTGGCCGCGGAAGCGCAGTTCCGCGCCGCCCGCGAAACCGTGCGTATCGCGCGGGCGGCATTGTTTCCAACGATCGGCGCCGAGCTGTCCATTAACAACTCGAAAACGTCGTCCAATTTAGTGAACAATCAGGCCAAGAGCGCGTTCATTCCCGGCACGCGGACCGACTACACTTTGCCGTTCAATTTGTCATATCAGGCGGACATCTGGGGAAGTGTGCGGCACAACATCAAGGCCACCGCCGAAACCGCGCAAGCCAGTGCGGCCCAATTGGAGAATGCCCGCCTTACCTTCCAGGCGGAACTGGCGCGAGACTATTTCCAATTGCATGGTATCGATCGCGATGAAGAGTTGTTGGGAACCACGGTCAAATCGTATGAAGAATACTTGCAGCTGACGCAAAATCGTTACAAGTCCGGTGTGGCCTCGGGCGGAGATGTGGCGCTGGCGCAAGCCCAGTTGGAGAACGCGCGCGCCCAGCTGCTCGACCTGCAGATTACACGGGCCCAACTCGAGCACGGCATCGCCATTCTGATCGGGAAACCACCGTCCGCTCTTACGATCAACCGATCGACCGCGCAATCGCCGCCGCCGGTCATCCCGGTCAGTGTGCCTTCGGCGTTATTGGAGCGCCGCCCGGACATCGCTGCCGCCGAGCGCCAGATGGCCGCGGCAAACGAGCAGATCGGCATTGCTAAAGCCGCCTTCTTTCCAACTTTGAGCATCAGTGCAACGGCAGGACTCGAAGGCTCCAGCATCGCGAAGTGGTTCAGCTTGCCAAGCCGCTTCTGGTCGGTGGGGCCACAAATGGCAGAGACATTGTTCGATGCCGGGCGCCGCCACGCCGCAGAACGTCAGACCCAAGCGCTATACGATGCGACCGTAGCCGACTATCGCCAGGTGGTGCTGACTGGGCTTCAGCAAGTGGAGGACAATTTGGCGGCGCTGCGCGTGCTGGCCGAAGAAGCGCAGGCTGTGGACGGGGCGGTTAAAGCGGCTGAGCAGTCGCTGCAGATATCCACTTATCAATACAAGGCCGGCACCACCAGCTATTTGCAGGTCATCACCACGCAGGCCATCGCTTTACAGAACGAAAGAGCTGCTGTCGACGTCCTGACCCGCCGCATGGTGGCGAGCGTTCTTCTGATCGAAGCGCTGGGCGGCGGCTGGGATGCCTCGCAACTGCCCGCCACAAGCGGATTGATCGCGGGAAAATAGCCACTTTGCGGCTCAATTTCCACGTCAACAAATCAGAAATAATATCGGAGCGAAAGCTGCAGGTTCCGGACGTCGTCAGTTTTGCCGGTAACTTTGCCGAAAGTCGTGGTGGCCGTCGGGTTTAGGCCGGGCGAACCCCAGTTCGGATGATTGAAGGCGTCGAATGCCTCGGCGCGGAACTGGAAGCCGGTCCGCTCGTTGATGGAAAACTTCTTGTACAGCCCGATGTTCCAATTCTCTAGACCCGGCCGGTAGATCAAGCCGCGAACGCCATTGTGGAGGTTGAACGTGCCTTTGGCCGGCGGTGTAAAAATCGGCGAACCATCGGAGTTGGTGGTCGCGAAGTAGAGATTCGGATCCTTGGCGCCATTGTGGGCCATCTGGCCAATAATTCTCGGGTCCCCGTTGACCATCCAGAACTGGCCCGCTTGGCAACTGCCCAATGGGATGCCGCTGGTGCTGGCATCCATGTTACCGTCCTGGCCCACGCCGGCATAATCGTTATTGACCGCAATTCCACAGGGATTGCCGGTCTGGAACTGGGTGATGCCGCTCACTTGCCACCCGCCCAGAAGTTTGCCCATCAGATTGTGAGGCGACCGGAAGAATGGCAGTTCGTAGAGATAATTGACCACCATCACGTGCCGTGCATCGAAGTCGGAGGGTCCCCACATATTGTGCGCGTAGTAGGTGTCCGGAAGGATGTCGCGCTGGTTGGAACCATCATCATTGCTTTTGGACAGCGTGTAGGACAACCCGATCATCAGACCCTCGGCGAAGCGGCGGTTCCAGCTCAGCTGAAATGCGTTGTACATCGAGCTGGCCACGTTATCGGTCTCCCGGATGGAGTTGTACCCTTTGTATGGCCGCAAGGCATCCAGGTTGACGCCCGGATTGGCCGCCACCACATCCGGCGTCGGCTGGTTGATGTTGGATTCGCGCTGCAAGTGCAGACCCCGGCGGCCAACGTATCCCAGCGTAAGGACGGATTTCCACGGTAGCTGGCGCTGCACCGTGAAATTCCATGCCCAGGCTTCCGGATTCTTAAACGCCTTGCTCTGCGAGGTTACGGTCAACGGCAGGCTATTGGCAGAAGTGCCACCGGGATTGTCCACATTGCCAAATGACACGTTGGCGGTGGGCTGGAATGGCGGGTTCCCGCCGAGGAAAATGGAGTCGCTCACGCCCAGGCGCGTGAAAAAGCGCCCCAAGCCGGCGCGCACTACGGTCTTATCCGTGGCCTGATAAGCCACGCCGAGCCGTGGTTGCCAGTCGCCCCACTGGATGTCCGAGTAGTGGTTGTTGACGCCGCGGAACAAATAGTCGAACGTTCCTTCGGTGGACTCCGGGAAGCGCCCCTTGGCGGAACTCGGCCAGCCGCTGCCCGGGATTACCAGGCCGTTATAGCGATCTCCCGACCCGGCTATGACGGCTCCGCTCTTCGGGTCGATCTGCACCGCTTTGCTGGGGTCGTAGAATGCAGGGTCAAAGACAGCCATATTTCTCCACAACGCGCTGTACGGCACTATGACGCTGTATCGGAGGCCGTAATTTAAGGTCAGCTTCTGAGCGGCTTTCCAGGAATCTTGCGCGAAGGACTCGTACATGCTGCCGCGGAAAATTGTATAAGCGCGCTGGCCCAGCTCCGAGTAGGTATCAAACAAGCCAAGGGCCGCATTGGCCGCGGCTACCCCGGACGTGGGTTGGCCGGATCGGCTGTCCGTAAACAGGAACTGTCCGTTCTGGTTGTTGGTGCAGGTTGGGCACGCGCTCACGTTAATTTCGTCGTTGTCGTTTTCGCCGGAGCGCTCAAACAGGAAACCGAACTTCAGCGTGTGAGCGCCCTTGACCCAGGTCAGGCTGTCGGATACGTCATAAATCGGGCCGGAGGAGTGCGATGGATATGGTCCGCCGCTGAGTCCGGAAAAGTTCGTCATGTTTACCGTGGGGATGCGTGTTGGAATCAGCTTTCCCTCGGGGAATATGTATGGGTAATTGAGGCCGACCTTGGTGCGGTCCAGGAAATGAGCGGCATCCACGGGAATATAAACATCATCCAGGCTGACGGTCGCCAATGTCTCGTTCACCACGGTCGGGCTGATCGTCCAGACGTAGTCGAGAGAGTTGGTCTGGTTGGGCCGGTTGAAATATTTCGGCGTTTCCCCGCTGCCTCCGTCCAGCGGCTGGTATTCGAAGAATGAATAGTTATTGCGGCGGAACTGCAGCCGTTGCCTGTCGGTCACATTAATATCCACCGCCAGGGTATCCTTCCGCTGGTTCTGGGGATGAAGCGCCGCGAGATACCAGTTCTGGTTTCCATTGATAGGAGTCGACAGGTTCGGCAGCGGATAGGCCTTCAGAATTCCCAATCCATTCGGGCTGAGCATGTTTTGCGGAATAATATTGCCTGGAAACGGTACGCCTGTGGTGGGGTCTTTAATCACGACGGCCTTGCCGCCATAGAAAATGTTGCTCGGGTTTAGCAGCTCACTGAAGTTACCTTGCCGCATTAGCAGCGACGGAACGGTCATCGAATTGGTATCGGTGTAGCGGTATCTCACCCATTCCTCGCCCCAATACCAGAAGACCTTGTTTCTGTTGGTGTTGAATTTTCCTGGAATATAAAAAGGTCCACCCATGTTGTACCCGAACTGGTTGTAGTGGAATGGCGGCACGAAGTTCTGGCCGCTGGTGTGGTTGCGCGTCCAGGTGTCCGCATTAAAAGCAGTGTTGCGTACATATTCATAAGCCGAACCGTGGAAGTCAGAATTCCCGGTGCGCGTGATGATGCGAATCTGGCCGCCGGAGGTGCGCCCAAACTCGGCGGCGTAATCCGTCGTGAGAATCTGGATCTCTTGCGTCGAGTCAACATCCGCGGCTCCCAGGCTGGTGCCGTTGGATCGCGTGCGCGTGGCAGGGGCACCATCGTACGTGATGAGGTTGTCGGGATTCCGCGAGCCATTGAAATTGGCCGGACCCTGGCTGAAATTGAACGATAGACCGGCCAGGTTTCCGCCGCGCGTGCCGGGCACCAGGTTGCTCATGAAAATCGGGTTGCGGCCGTTTAACTCAAGGGCGTCGATCTGCTGCCGGTTAACCAGCTGCTGCACGCTGGCGGACTCCGTTTGCAGCGCCTCGGCAGACGAAACCACCTCGATCGTTTCACTCGCCGCACCCACGGTCAAGGTGGCATCCAGCGCCAGATTGGAGCTGGGATCGAGCTTGTTGTTGGTACTTTCAAACTTCTTGAAACCCGTAGCCTCGGCTGAGAACTTATAAAGCCCTGGCGGGAGGTTCGTAATTGTGTAGTAACCGGATTCGTTGGTCGTTGCTCGCCTTTCTAGACCGGTCTGGTTTGCGACTGTCACTCTCGCGTTCGGCACCATTGCCATCGAGGAGTCCTTCACAAAACCAGATATCGAACCAAGATCGGATTGGGCGAGAAGAGAGATGGAGAAAATGACGGGCATCGCGGCACACCACGATGCTAGTCGAAGAAAACGTCCGATTCGCATGGCATCCTCTGTTCGTAAGGTTCTTGAGGTTAGGGATGTGGAGGCCGTCGGCCAAGGGGGCGAGCCAGAACAATGAATCGCGGGGCCAACTACGCTACGGCAGGCAGTGGAATACGCTTGCAAACGGAGTCGCTGCGTTCCGCCAACCGCACCACCCTCCAACCCCTAAACGTACGGCGAGTGTAGCATGAACCTGAAGATCGTTCCAGATGTGAAGAGAGGGAATTGGAAGAAGAAATACAGATCGTCGCCGATCACAAAACTTGGCGTTAGGGAGGCCGGAAACTCGTGAAAAACACCACGATCGCGATCCCTACTTTTGGATGGTCCGGCCCTGCTTCAGGCGATTACGAACAGCTAAATTGTGTAGTTGTAAGTCCGGCCGTCCCGTCTCACGAGCTGCCGATCAGCGCGCCCGTCAGAAAAACGAGCACGCCGCCCAGGCCGACCTGCAAGGCGGCCGATATAGTTGGCGTCTCCATGTAGCGGTGGCGGATCCACGTAATCACGCCTAACTCCAGCAAGACAACCACCACCGCGGCCACCATCGCGGCCGCAAAATCGCGAATCAAGAACGGCAGCGTGTGGCCGATGCCGCCGAGGGCCGTCATCAGGCCGCAGATCAAGCCGCGCACCCACGGGTGTCCACGACCGGTGAGACTGCCGTCGTCGGACAGCGCTTCGGCGAATCCCATGCTTATGCCCGCGCCGATCGACGCAGCTAATCCCACGACGAAGGCGTCCCAACTGTTGCGCGTCGCAAAAGCGGCGGCAAACACCGGTGCGAGGGTGGACACCGATCCATCCATCAGGCCCGCCAGTCCCGGCTGCACGATCTGCAGGACGAACAGCCGCCGATTGGCCGCGTCCTCCTGCTGCTTGACGTCGGGGCGCAGCTTGTCTTTCTCGAGCGCATCGGCGCGGTCTTCGTGCGAGCGCTCTTCCTGCGCCAGGTCGTCGAGCAATTGCCGCACGCCCGCGTCCTCCGCGCGCGCTGACGCTTTCTCGTAAAACCTCCGGCTCTCTACCTCCATGGCGCTGGCCTGATTTCGCACGGAATCGAGCCCTAGCGGCCGCACCAGCCAGACGGGCTTCCGGAAGACGAATCCTTTGACGTCCTGCCGCCGGATCAGCGGAATGTGCTCGCCGAACTTCCGCTGATAGATTTCGATGAGCCTGCGCCGGTGGCTCGATTCCTCCACGCGCATGCCGTCGAACACCGCCGCCGATCCTGGAAAGTCCTGCCGCAGGCCTTCGGCGTAATCAGCGTATACGCGTTCATCCTCTTCTTCTAGCGAGATCGCGAGAGCCAGGATCTCCCGTTCAGAAAGACTGTCGAAATTGCGCATGTGTTTACCTCAAAGGATGAGCTTACATTGCGTTACTCCACCGTTGTAATTTTCGTCGCCAGCTGGAAGCGGCCTGGCTCGTGGCCTCTCTGAGCGGCCAACACCAGCGACATCATCTGCACAGGAAGCATCTCGATGAGCGGCCGGGCGACGTCCGGCACGGCAGGCAGCCGGAACACCTCGAGCACGGCATTTTCACTCACCAGCGACGCCCGCCCCCCGGCTTCGCGGATATCTTTCACCAGCACCGCGTTCAGGTGGGCGCCTGTGCTGCTGCCTTCAAACACCAGCACAAACACACGTCCGCTCAGCATTTCGAAAGGGCCGTGGCGGAATGCCGCGCTGCTCATTCCTTCGGCGTGAAGGTGCGTCGATTCTTTCAAGATCAGGCCGCCGGTGCCCGCGGCCGCGAGCGACGTTCCGCGCCCCGTGACAAACACATCGTCCGTGCCGGCCAGCTCCGCCGACAAAGATTGCACATGCTCGCGCCATTTGGCGAGGTACTGCTCCATTGCGGGAATGGCGCGTGCAAGGCTGGCCTCAGTTTCGTCAAGATCGATGCCGCAGAGCACGGCAGCCGCCCATTCGACAGCCGTCAAAGTCGCCACGTAAGTCTTGCAGGATACTGAAGACTCGGCCCCTGCATGCGTCAGGATCATGACATCCGACTTTCGGGCGAGGGGCGAATCGGGCGTATTCGTGATGCCGATGACGTACGGACGCCACGCACCGAAATCCACCATCCGTACCGTTTCCGCGCTGCGGCCCGATTGCGAAGCGACGATGAGCAGCGTGTCTCCATCCAGAATCCCGGCCATCGAGCCCAGCAGTTCGGAAGTCTCCACCAGAAGCACCGGCCGACCGCAATTCACCAGCTGCAGGTACAGCGGATAAAGAGCGTGATACGACCCGCCCATGCCCGTTAGAACAGTGCGCCGGAATCGTCCGCTCGCCAAATCCTGGGCCACCCGCTCGAGCGCCGTCGTCGCCCTCAAATTCGCCAGCGTATTGCGCACACTCTCGGGCTGGCTGAGCAGATCGCGCAGGTAATCGCCTTCAATAATGGAAAAATCTATCGGCATTTAAGTTGTTCGGGAACGTTCTCAATATTTGCACGTGCTAACCGGCCCAGGCAAGACGGTTGCAGCGGCGGCGTTCCAATAGACAGAAGGTTATTCGTTGTCCTACCTTATTACACATGAACCTCAGCTTCGTCACTTGCGCGCTACTGGCGACTGCCGCCTTCGCCCAGCAGCACACGCACACCATGAGTTCCGAGCGACAGGCCACGCTCATGCCCGGTCTCGGCGATGCTCATCACGCGGTCACGACGAAAAGCCCTGAAGCCCAGCGCTTTTTCGACCAGGGCATGGCGCTCATGTTCGGTTTCAACCATGAAGAAGCCCTGCGCTCGTTCCAGCGAGCGGCCGAGCTCGACCCCGACTGCGCGATGGCATGGTGGGGTGTGGCGCTTGCCGTCGGTCCAAACTATAACGATCCGGCCCCCGACATGAACCGCGAGAAAATGGCATGGGAAGCCATCCAGAAAGCCCGCGCGTTCTCCGCCCAGGTCTCGGAACCCGAACGCGCCTACATCGAAGCACTGGCCACCCGCTATACCGGCGAGCCCAAGGCGGACCTAGAGCAGCTCGGCGTCTTCTACAAGAACGCCATGGGCGCGCTGAGCAAGCGGTATCCGGACGATCTTGACGCTGCCACGCTCTACGCCGAGAGCGCCATGGATCTGCGTCCGTGGCAGCTCTGGTCGGCCGATGGTAAACCCGCTGAGGGCACCGAAGAAATCGTCGCCACTCTCGAATCCGTGCTGAAGCGCAATCCGAATCACATCGGCGCGAATCACTTTTACATCCACGCGGTCGAAGCCTCGCCGCATCCGGAGCGCGCGCTGCCCAGCGCCGAGCGCCTCGACAAGCTCGCCCCCTCGGCCGGGCATCTGGTGCATATGCCCGCGCATATTTTCATCCGCACCGGCGATTACCATAACGCCGCGCTCAACAACGAGAAAGCCGCCGAGGTGGACCGCCAGTACATCCAGAAATTCAATGTGACCGGTATGTATCCGGCCATGTACTACAGCCACAATCTGCATTTCCTCGCCATTGCCGCCGCTATGGAGGGCCGCTTCGGCGACGCGCGGAAGGCCGCCGCCCAACTGGTGGCGCACGTCACGCCCATGGCGAAAGATATCCCCATGCTCGAAGGCTTTCTCCCGACCGAGATGCTGGTGTTGGTCCGGTTCCATCGCTGGGACGATGTGCTGAAGCTGCCCGGTTTCGACGAATCCGCCCCGGCTGCGCGCGCCCTCTGGCGTTTCGGCCGCGGCATGGCCTACGCCGCCATGCGTCAGTTTCCGGAAGCCGAGCGCGAGCGCCAGTTGATGTTCGATGGCGCCGACCACATCCCCGCCGAAGCCAAGCTCGGTTTCAATAGCGCTAAGGAATTACTGAGTCTCGCCGGACACCTTCTCGAAGGCCACATCTCGCTGGCCCGCGTTTCCGTCCCCGCCGCGGCGGAACACTTTGAACAAGCCGCGAAAATCGAAGACGGGCTGGCCTATGACGAGCCACCCGACTGGTACATTCCCCCGCGCGAATCGCTCGGCCGCGCGTATATGACCGCTAGCCACTACGCCGACGCCGAAAAAACCTTCCGCGCTGAGCTGGCGCATCACCCTCACAGCGGCCGCGCCCTGTTCGGCCTGTGGCAGAGCTTGAAGGCGGAAGGCAAGAAGTCCGAAGCCAAGCAGGCCGAAGCCGAATTCCGAGCAGCGTGGAAAAATGCGGATGTGAAGTTGACGATCGAGGATTTGTAGACGAGAGGGGGGCGAATTAGTCAATGCCGCATGAGACTCGTCGCGCGGTCTAAGGTTTTCTCGTTCCCAGTGATCTGGGCTGACATGGAGCACCGCCGCCTTTCGCCCATACGCTCCCGATAAAGCCTTCCCCGCCTCCTCCAATTCCCCAATTCCGCCGATGAAACTAATGGCATGGAGTGCCTCCACTGCGGCAAAAAACTCGGCGTCGTGCGCAAGTTGCAAAAGGACGAATTCTGTTCGGCGGCGCACCGTAAGGCCTACGCCAAGAAGCAGAATGACGACGCGCTGGATTTTCTGATGAAGAGCAAGCCGGTCTTGCGGCGGCCGGTTCAGCCCATCGTCGAAAGGTCTGCGCCGCCGCCCGTTGAGCCAAGACCTCTGCTCGTTCCGGCGCAATTTGTGGCGGAGCAGGTCGCGCCGGGGCACGCGAGCACCGTGTCTATGAGGGATGCACAGCCCCTGGAACCGGCGCGCGCCGCTATCTTGCCGGCTTGCGCCCATCCGGCGGGACCGCGGCTGCTCCACTCTCCCCACGTTTCCGCGGCGAGCCTCGCGCATGCGGCGCCGGCCCGTGGCCGCAAGCCGGCGCCGAAGGTTGCCCAACCTTTCGAGGCTGTGCGGCCCCACATGCGCGTCACCGTCGCGCACCCAATCTGGATCGGCGCGGATCGCCCTGTGGAGCCAAAGCAGCGCCGCGCGGGTTTCGTCGCCACTCAGCCAACCTGGACCGATCTCACGTCGCACCCTTTGAGGACTAGGGCGATCACGAAATTCACCGTCAGCCCCGCGATCAGGCTCGCGGACCCGGCACCCCGTGGCCCATCGTTCCGGCTGGCACCGGCACAACGGACGTGTCCAGAAGCAGCTACCAGTCCCCGACATACCGTCGAGCGTAATGGAAGCGCCCGGCAACTTTATACCCCGGACGTTCACATGCAAACTGCCGCTACGTCCGTGCGCGCCTCCGGCCCACGGCTGTGCGGGAGAATGCCGGTCGCATCGCCGGCCGTAAGTCTGGCTCCGGAGCGCGCCGCCGCCATCGCATCCGGCCCCGTGGTCATAGATGGGCATCTCCTTCTGCGAGGGCTGCACGTCGTTCCGCGCTCGCTGTCACTCTCACCAGCATCACGCGCACAACTGCAACTGCCGCATCCAGCGGCCCCACCGATCGGCACAATAATGGGTGCGCGCGCGACGCTGTGCTTCAAGTCAGCGATCCGGCTTGGCCCGTTCACGCGCGTAGGCCCGGTACGGCCCAGCTTCGATACCGCGCGGCCGGCGATGCCCATCCGCGGCTTCGCGCCTGAAACACGAAGGTGGGATGGCCGGCGGCTGGCCGGGTTTTGGTGCTCCGCGCCGCAATGGAGCCGCCGGCTTGCCGTCGGAGTTCCAGTCATCGCCGCACTTGTCTTCAGTGCCGGCCGTATGAAAACCTCTGTATCAGTGCGGAACGCGCAGGCTGCCATGATCGCGCGCATCCGCCAGCGTGCCACGATCGAAGTTCAGGATGATTTTCGCTCCGGTTTGAGCCGGTGGAGCGGCGCGCCGAACTGGGCCGGCAGCTGGACCTATGACCCCACCGGATTTGCGCGCCCCGGGAGGCTGGCGCTGCTATCGGGTTCGCAGCCCATGTCGGATTATCGGCTGGAGTTTCTTGCCCAAATTGAAAAGAAAGCCATGGGATGGGTTTTTCGCGCCGCCGACACCAGGAACTACTACGCCATGAAGCTGGTCGTCTCAAAACATGGAACCGCCGCGGGCTATTCGATCGTCCACTACGCGGTGATCGACGGGCATCAAAAGTTGAAGATCGAGTTGCCACTGCCCATTACCGCGACCTCAAAAACCATGCTGCGCGTACGGCAGGAGATTCGGGAGGACCAGTTCACCACCTACTTGGACGGCCGCCTGGTGGACACATGGAGCGACGCCACCCTGATTCGCGGGGGCATCGGCTTTTTTTCCGACCCCGGAGAGTCCGCCTATATCCGCTGGGTGGATGTTATCTACAACGACGATGCTCTGGGCCGTTTTTGCTCATATCTGGCCCCTCGCCACGCGGATTAAGGGGCTCGGCACCCTCCTCCTCCCCCTCGAAACCGCCGATGAATCTACTGAGGCATTGTGCCGGTGAAGTCGAAAGCCCCCTCAAAATCAGCGGCTCCGGTCGCTCCCGGTGAGTTGTTTGGCAGCGTGGCGGCTCTCCATTTGGAGGGCAAGTCGGAGGAGGCGCTGGCGCGTATCGAACAAGCGCTGGCCGCCGGTGGCGAGCAACAGCCCGAAGTCTACGCTGCTGCGGGCTACTTGCAATACGAGCGCAAGCAGTTTGCTCAAGCCGTGGCGGCCTATCGAAAGCTCGTCGATCTCGACCCCGCAAATGCCACTGGCTGGTTTAACCTGGCCGCCGCGCTGCAGGCGCTTGGAACCTGGGAGGATGCGGCTGCTGCGTTCGAGAAAGCGCTCGCCACCGATGCAAACCGATACGAGGCGCATCTAGGCCTGGCGCTTTGCCGGCTGCAACTGGGCGCGGCTCGGCCGGCGCTCGAAGCTTATGAGCGGTGCCTGCGCCTGGTCCCCAATCTGGAGCCTGCCAAGCTCGAGCCGGTACTTTTTGGAAAAGCCGTGGCGCAGCAGCTGCTGAAAAAGTTTCCCGAATCCGCCGAGCTTTACGGCCGAGTCCTCAAGGAGAATCCGCGTTGCGAAGAGGCGCTCGCCAACCTGATCGGCGTCCAACTGGAATTGAAAGACTACCCCGCGGCCGCCAACTCTGCCGAACAGCTGCTGAAAGTCCGTCCCGATTCCCGGGCTGCGCATGAGGGCCTGGCCACCGCCGCCTTCGCGGTCCAGGATTACGAAAAGGCTTCCGTGCACTGCGCCGCCCTGGTCAAAGTCGCGCCCGACGCCTTCGAGGGCTGGTTCAATCTTGGCATCGCGCTCGAGAAAGCCGGCCGTCCCGAAGCCGCCAAAGCCTACTCGGAAGCGCTACGCCTGCGTCCCAACGACGCCTCGCTGCACCTGAACCTGGGCGTGGCGTATCAGGAGAGCGGAGATCGCGAGAAAGCCAAGGCGTCCTACCAACGCGCGCTCGAGCTCGACCCGACGTCCTCAATCGCGCTCTGGAACCTGGCGCTCGTGCTTGAGCAGGATCAGAATCCGAAAGAGGCCGAGGTACTCTACGCACGTATGATCGAACAATCGCCGGATGCCGAGGACGCCCGCTTCCGCCTGGGCTGCCTGCGGCTAGGCCTGGGCGATTATCGCGCCGCCGCCGAATCCTTCGACGCCTGTCTGTGGAAGCGCAAGGATTGGCCCGAAGCCTTGCTCAATACCGGCATCGCCTATTGGAAACTGGGTGAACTCGATGCCGCTCAAGATGCCCTTCAGCGCTGTCTCGCCGCCCAGCCGCAATCGACTGCCGCGTCCAAGGCGCTGGCGGCTATCGCCCTCGAATCCGGCCGCATCGAGGAAGCGCTCACCCTGCACGTCAAGCTGATCGAGGGCGGCGAGCGGGCTCCGGAATTCCTTTACAATGCCGCCCTGCTACGCCAGAAGACCGGGCAGACCGAGCAGGCCGTCAATCTCTACCGCCTGGCCCTCAGCGCCTCACCCGATTTCGCCGAAGCTCTGCTCAACCTTGGAATCGCCCTCGAAGCACTCGGCCAGAAACATGAAGCGCGCGCAAGCTGTCAGAAAGCCCTGGCTTTGAAACCGGAGCTGGCTCGCGGCTATTTCGAATAGCTCTCTCCTTCGGGCCTGCCCATTCAGACTCATGGGAAACTTTCAAAATATCGCCGTAAATAATTGAAATAAAATAGTTAAATCAGTTGGCGAAACGTCCGATATGGAAGTGGGATAACGGGCTCAGCCTAACTAAAAAGCATCTTGAGAGGCTGGAGCTAACGACTTCATAATCGGCCCATTAGGTGACGCCACATGGTAACTGGCTGCCCGGTCGATCGAAACATCATCTTTTGCATCATCCGCTACGAGCCGGAGCTCGCGCTGCTGGCTTTCCTGGTTCTGGTTTGCGCACTCTGCCTGTGGAAATTCATGGGCTGACATTAGAAAGCCTGCCCATTGCCGAGCTTGTTCCGTGTTGTTGAGGAGTGGTGCGGATGAGAGGACTTGAACCTCCACTCCCTTGCGAGAACATGGACCTGAACCATGCGCGTCTGCCAGTTCCGCCACATCCGCACGTCGATAATTCATTTTTTCAGTCCGCGGCACCTGAAGTCAACTGCACGCTGGTTTCGCCGCTCAGTAGCCGAGCTTCTTATCCACTACATTAATTAGCGGCAGGCCTTCGACGTAGCGCCGGACATTCTCCGCGAATAGCTCAACCAGGCGGATCTGCCGGTCCGGGCTCCAACCCGAAGTGTGGGCCGTGATGACCACGTTCGGGCAGTCGAATATTGGATGGTCCGCGGGCGGCGGCTCCTCGGGAAAGACGTCCAGCCCGGCACCGGCGATCCAGCCCTCTTTGAGCGCCCGTACCAGCGCCATATCGTCAAACAGTTTGCCGCGCGAGAGCGCCAGAAAATAGGCGGTCTTTTTCATGCTGCGGAAAACCTGCTCATTGAACATGCGCTCGGTCCGGGGCGTGTGCGGCGCGGCGGCCACGAGCACGTCGACCTGCGGAACCATCTCGTGGAACCTGCCGGGATCGTCCAGTTCGGCGACATATTCCGGTTTGTGAATGGGCCGCGCGTCGGTGGCGACGATGCGCATATCGAAACCATAGTGCGCGCGCCGCGCTGTAGCCGCGCCAATGCCGCCCAGGCCCACAATCCCCATAGTAAGTCCGGAGATCTCGAGATGATCCGCCGACTTGACGGTACCTACGGGCTTCCACTCCCGCCGGCTGAACTGCGGCATGTAGTAGCGGCTGATCCCGCGCGTCAGGCACAGCAGCATGCCGATGGCGGTTTCTGAAATCGCCGGCGCGAAAGTCACGGCAAAGTTGGTAAGGACGGCGGGGTGCTCGCGCAACGCCGGGTCCAGGGTTTCGAGGCCCGCGCCGCCAGCCTGTACCCATCTCAGCTTGGATGCCGACCGCAACGCCTCGCCGCGAATGTCGCCGTAGATGACTTCGGCGTCCTTCGATTGCCGGTCGAATTCGTCGAGCGACTGGCAAACCGTGAAATCGATTTGCTTCTTAGAGGCGGCGGCCTTGATCTGCTCGATCTCTGCCGGTGTGAACGGGTGCGTAGTGACGATTCGAAGCGGCTCTGATTGCGGTTTCATTTCGCGATCTGGCAGGATAACACAGCGCTGAGTTCTACCGGCGCAGCAGGATGCGTCGGGCAGCGTACGCGCCCAAGACCAGACCGATCAACCCAAACAGAATCGCTCCCATCCCGATGAGCTGTGCGATGACTACGTTTCCCTTGTACTCGGCGGGATGCACCGCGACGACTATCTTGGGACTGGCAACGTTCAATGATCCGGCGTCCTTATTCACAATCAAGTCGAGCGTGTAAGCGGACCCTTTGGAGGCCCGGAAGCTGCCAATCTGGCGCTGGACCGTCGGCCCCCAGCCGCCACCTTTGTAGTTGCTCGAGTTCCCCTCCCCGGCGGTTTTACCGTTACCTGTGACACGCCAGGAAATGTCGATCAAGCTGGGGAGACCGTGGCAGCGCTCTGGAAAGGTACTCATGCCCAGCATGCAGCCCAATTTCTCGAATTCGATTTTTCTCTCTACATCGATACTAATAAGGTAGTTAGTATCGAGGTCGGTACAAAATGAAAAGGGCCCGCGCCGGCCCTCCGTCAGCGATACGGGAGACCGAAGAGATTCCCAGCTATAACGGTTTGCGATGATGTACGCCGCGGTGAAAAGGACGCCGCCGACAACCAGAAAGCCGATACAAAGACCAAGAGGCCATGAAAGTCGCCGGCTTCCCATGGGTCAATAGGTACTGCCTGCTTCATCAAGTCGGTAGCGATTGCCGCTGCGTCTTCTCGCCCCAATCCTGGATATCGTGGCGCGTCCGCTCGACGCGGCAGCCCGCTAGACGACGTCCACGCCCATGCTGCGCGCGGTGCCGCGGACCGATTTCATAGCCGACTCCAGCGTGAAGCAGTTCAGGTCCGGCATCTTGATCTTTGCAATCTCTTTCACCTGATCCTCGGTAATCTTGCCGACCTTGGTCTTATTCGGCTCCGACGATCCTTTGGCCAGGTTCACGGCACGCTTGATGAGCACCGGCACCGGCGGCGTCTTGGTGATGAAGGTGAAGCTGCGGTCGGAGAAAATGGTGATTACGACCGGAATGATGAGGCCTTCCTGGTCTTTCGCCGATGTCTTGGCGTTGAACGCCTTGCAGAAATCCATGATATTGACGCCCTGTGGTCCGAGCGCCGTTCCGACCGGAGGCGCCGGCGTGGCTTTCCCCGCGGGAATTTGCAATTTCACTTGCCCTGTAACTTTCTTCGCCATTTGAAAACTCTCTCTATCGCGTCTGGATGCTGTGTCCCAAGAAAATCCACTTCATTCCCCCGGCGTCTCCGCAGCCCGGCGTTAAAATGAACTCTAAACTTTTTCCACCTGCAAAAAATCCAATTCCACCGGCGTGGCGCGGCCGAAAATCGTCACCAGCACGCGCAAAGTGTTGCGCTCGGGGTTGACTTCGTCGACTTTGCCCTGGAAGTTGGCGAACGGGCCGTCGATGATGCGGACGCTCTCGTTCTTTTCGAAATTCATCTTGGGCCGCGGCCGCTCGGCTGACGAGGCCTGCCGGTAGAGGATCTGGTTCACCTCATCGGCGCTCAACGGCACCGGGCTGGTTCCGCCGCCCACGAAACCGGTCACGCGCGGCGTGGCCTTCACCGCGTGCCACAGCTCGTCGTTCATCTCCATTTGCACCAGCACGTAGCCCGGGTACACCAGGCGCTTGCTGGTGACTTTCTTGCCGCCCCGCAGCTCGACCACTTCTTCGGTCGGAATCAGGATCTGTCCGATTTTGTCGGCGAACCCAAACGCCTCGGCGCGGCTACGTAGCGATTCCGCCACCTTGTTTTCAAATCCCGAGTACGTGTGAACGATGAACCATTTTTTCAGATCGTCCACTTCGGCGGGTGGTGGCACTTGTCCGTTGCCTTCCATGGCGGGTACAATCTCGGGATCTTCTGACGGATGGGTCTCCGCAGCGTGCACTGCAGGCACCTTGGCCGGAGCGGCCTGCGGCGGCTCTTCGGCTTCTTCCTCCGGCCGATCATTGTCCGGGGCCGCAGCCTCGGCGGCAACGGATTCTCCGCCGGGATGTTCTTCTGGTGTCATTTCAGATTGCGGGTGTTCGTCCGGGAATTGCCT
>DATLVQ010000243.1:0-5536 GCA_035577325.1 Bryobacteraceae bacterium
ATCGATTCGACCGGCACCATCGAAGGCGCGCCTAACCTGAAGCCGGAGCACCTGGCGGTTTTCGATTGCAGTTTCCGGCCGCAGAACGGCGTGCGCTCGATTCACTACATGGGGCATGTCCGAATGATGGCGGCGGTGCAGCCCTTCATTTCGGGCGCGATTTCGAAGACCATCAACATGCCTGAGGAAGCGACCGTCGAGGAGATCATGGAAGCCTACACCGAGAGCTGGCGGCTGGGGCTCAAGGCAGTGGCGATTTACCGCGACAACTCGAAGCGCGTGCAGCCCATGAGCTCCGGCAAAGGCGAAAAGAAAGCGGTGGCCGCGGCCGCGCCCGTTCCCGCGACCGTGGAAAAGATTGTCGAGAAAGTGGTGTTTCGCCCCGTGCGCCGCAAGCTGGAAGACGAGCGCAACTCGGTCACGCACAAATTTTCGATCGGCGGCCACGAGGGCTACATCACGGTGGGCCTCTATCCGGACGGAACGCCCGGCGAAGTTTTCATCGCCATGTCGAAGGAAGGGTCCACCATTTCGGGCCTGATGGACAGCTTCGCCACAGCCATCAGTTACTGCCTGCAATACGGTGTGCCGCTCAAGTTTTTGGTGGACAAGTTTGCGCACGTCCGCTTCGAACCCAGCGGCTGGACCGGCAATCCCAAGATCCCTTACGCGAAGTCGATTCCCGATTACATTTTCCGGTGGCTCGCGCAGCGCTTCCTCGGCGCTGAAGAAATGCCGCCCGTGGAGGCGGGTGATGCCCCGGCCATGCGCCCGACCGAACCCGATCCCCAGCAGGCGCTTCCCTTCCCCGCGGTGGCGTCCGACGCGCCGCTGTGCTCCGAGTGCGGCTCGATCATGACGCGCAACGGAAGCTGCTATAAGTGCGGGAACTGCGGGGGGACTAGCGGGTGTAGCTAGGGGAGGCCCGGTAACCGTCATGGACGACGAGTTGGAGTCCATCGTGTGTCCTCACAAGCATGATACTATTTTCCGGGCCGATTCCCAGGATGTGTTAGCAAACGCATGCCTGAATTACAGCGATTCTACCGATGTATTATACGCGGAAGGGTACAAGAGAGCAGCCCGACTTCTGACCAAGCAAGTGCTCGAAACGTACTCCGATCAAGATTTTCTGGTTTTTCCAATCGTATACCTTTACCGACATCATCTCGAGCTTGCTATCAAGCGTCTCACGCGAATCGGTTGCTTCATCGCTGACTGGGAGCTCACGGAAACGGAGATCCGCCACTTGGAGAAACACCGTCTTGACCTTCTCTGGAACAATTTCAAACCCATCATGAAGACAGTATGCCAATTGACCGGGTGGGAAATGCCAGATGAAGACATTAAAGGTGTAGACTCCTACATCCGCCAGCTCGCAGATGCTGACCCAGCGTCGCAGGGTTTCCGGTACCCCTGTTCGAAGAAGGGCGAACGTTCCGTGCCCCAACTTAGACATATCAACATTCGTGTATTTGCCGAGGCCATGGAGTGGATCGCAGACTTCTTCGAAGGTGTGGATGCGGGTTTCGTACACCTAGCCGACGCCAAGAGTGAGATCCTTTCCCACTGGAGATCGGAAATGGCTTTTTAGTAGTTGGCGATCGAGGTCCGAGCGAACTGGAGTATCCGACACGCCTCGTCAGGCGAAAGGGCACAAGTCCTACCTGCTTCCGTCTCGATCAAGGATGGCGATCAGGCCTCGCACCAGTTAGCGCATCCCGTCCGCGGGCAGCAGTACGAGGGCCGGCCTTTCTTCGCGAGATCGGTGCATGCTGCATTACTGCACCACGCGCGGTGCGCGCCGTCTCTCTTCACGGGGTGCGCCTGGCGCGGTCGGCTCGTCCGTGCCACTCATGTGGATCGTGCCGTTTTCGGCGCCATTCAGAAGTTTGTGCGCGACACGGCTCGTCGGCAGATTGGATTCGAGATAGTCGATGCCCTCGGATGTGATGATAATATCGCTGCTCTCTCCCGAGGTCACGTACTGCCTGTTTTTCAAATACCACACGGCGAACGCCAGGTGTTCGCGCGGAAATCCCATCAACTTCTCCAGATCCATGATCGAGAGACCGGGCTTGTCTTCATTCGCCCGCCGGCTATTGTATAGCAGGCACAAAATGCCAATGCGGCGGTTCATCTCGCCATCGACACCGGCCGAGAACTCGCTCATCTCGAACACCTGCATGGGTTCCTGAGCATGCTCCTCGAGGGCCAGGTCGTATACTTCGCGCCGGCTGGGGTCCGACAGTGTCTCGTAAGCTTCCTTTAACTTGCGAAACTGCTCCGCATCGCCGGTTGCTGGGTTATCGGGGTGGACACGCACGGCCAGAAGCTTGAAGACGCGCTTGATGGTCTCCAGCTCAGCACGGGGGCTGATCTGCAGAACCTCGTAATAGTCGATAAAGTCCGTGTTCGTCGTCATGGTTTGCTCTCCAGGACCAA
Source organism: Bryobacteraceae bacterium (assembly GCA_035577325.1). Classification (GTDB taxonomy): domain Bacteria; phylum Acidobacteriota; class Terriglobia; order Bryobacterales; family Bryobacteraceae; genus QHXW01. The sequence continues at coordinate 2,446 of DATLVQ010000243.1, forward strand.
GCGTTCCGCTTTCAGAACAGGGGAACAACAATCCTATAGCTTGCTAAGTCCATATTTAACCTGATTTGCAGAAACATGCAAGATAGTTGTTCTGATTATGGAACAATCAATACGCTAGTTAGCCTCGGGACGCTAACTATAGTTAGCCTTCCCGGCATTGAAGGCTGGCAGGATGTATATAAGCTTTTCTTAAGGGCCAGACTCAAATGAGTAACCCGGTTTGACACTCGCAACCGGTATTTAGTTACTGGCCCATGTCCAGCGTGAATGAATACGCTTCGCGACGCTTTCGACGGTGCTGTGGTTAGAACATAAACCGCGCGGCTAGCTCCACGAAGCGTGCGTTACTCTCGAAGACGCGCGTGGGATCGTTGAAAAGGACGTTCCCAGGGATCAGGTTGTTGCGCGTGGCATTGCGGGCGACCGATTGAACGGTATTCAGTGATCCAGGCGTGAATTGCGAATGATTCAACGCGTTGAAGAATATGGCGCGGAATTCCAGCTTCTTTCTTTCGGTGATGGAGAAAATTTTCACCGCCGATAAATCGAAGTTGTTGATGCCCCGCAGGGGGAGCGTGTTGCGGCCCCCGTTGGGGAAAGCGCCGGGGCCGGCCTTGATATAGCGCGCGCTGGAGTTCTTCGCGAGATAAGCAACTGTCTCGCCGGCGCTGTTGAGCAGTGGCACGACGCTGCTGCCCAGATTTGCATCTCCCGCGGGATTAATGATGGCGCGGTCGCCGGCGGTATCGTTATTCAAGTTGGAATCCGTGCCGCTCTGCACCGTGGCGTACTCGGGCGACTCTGCGGTGTAAGTGCCGGCGACACTGATATTGCCAATGAGATTCCGCTCCAACCAGTTGCTGCTGTGGGCAAACCACGGCGCATCCCACACCCACGTCGCCGTAAGACGCTGTCGGCGGTCCAGCATGGAACTGGCCCGCTCGGGCCGGAGATCTTGGGCATCCTGCGCACGGCGTGGTGTAAGCACGGTGGCGGCAAGGTCGGCCGTGCTGTCATCGATATTGTGGCTCCACGTGTAAGCGCCCTTGAACAAAAGCCCGCGCGAGAAGCGGCGTGTGATCTCGGTTGCCAAGCCGTGATAGATGGAATTTCCGCGCGATGCAAACGTGGTAATGTTGCTCCGAAAACCGGCGTTTTCGAACTGCGGCAAGAACGGCGAAATTAACCTCAGCTGTTTCAGACTCAGCTTGAGACCGTCCAGTTCTGCTTGCGAGGGCCTCTGCAGGTAAGTAGGCAGCGAATTAGACGCCGTCACCGGCGCGAACGAGTTGATCCTGTTCTGCACATACAAGTGCACACCACGCGTCCCAACGTAGCGGACTTCGACGCTGTAGTCGTTGTGGAACACATGCTGCACGCCCAGGTTCCATTGAATGGAGTAGGGCAGCATTTGGTCGGGAATGTAACCCGCGGTGAGGGCGCGCGCGTCGGCCTGCGATAACTGTTGCGGCCGGGCGTTGGCGGGAATGCCGCCATTCTTCAGGAAGTCGGAAATGTTTTGACGGACATCGACGTCTACCGTAGTTTGCAGTTGTGGCGGCTTGGCATTGCTGCCGAAGTTATCGAACAGGACATCGTAACCCATGCCGAAGCCGGCGCGAATAGAGGTCTTGCCGCTCCGTCCCGGGGACCATGCCAGGCCGAGTCGCGGCGCGAAGTTGTCCTTCTGCGTGCGGGGCTCGCGAAACTGGATCAGGCCGGGCACGTCGGAGATAGCATTAAGGCTCTGCAGCGCATAACCCCGCGCCATGCCTTTGTACTCGTAGCGAACGCCGAGATTCAACGTCAGATTGCGGCGCACGTGGTAGTCGTCATTCGCATACCAGTAACTATCGAGCTGGTTGCCGGAGAACGGAACGCCGTTTGGACTCCGCTGCGCTACCTCATCCGGGTTGAGGTCGAGTAAGTACCGCTCTAATGTGCTGTAGTCGTATTCGCCGCGAACCCGTTGAATGAAGCGGCTGGGCGCGATGTACTTGCGGCCGTCAAATCCAAACTTCAAAGTGTGCCGGCCACGGGTATAACTCAAGTTGTCAACCACTTGGTATGTGCCGAGCACGACGCCGGAGGGCGCTTGTGTATAAGGACCAAGTTGCACGTTCAGATCCTGGTCGATTTGAATATTAGGAAAGGCATCCAATCCTGGAAAAGAAAAATTGCCGGCGGGAATGAGGTCATTAAAACGGCTATAAGCCAGACGTGCCTCGTTCAGCAGGTTCGGAGAAAAGTTATGGAACTCGGAAAGAGAAACGAGCTTGGAGGTCGTCGTCCGGTTCTGTGAAAATGCTGGCAGATTCGGCGATACCTGTGGGTCAATGCCGGAATCGTTGTTGCCTAGGTACCGTCCGCGCAGTTGGTCGCGCGTGGAAATATTGTAGTCGACGCTGGCGATCCAGTTATACGCATTCTGATAAGAGGGAAACTGAATAGGTACGACGCCGATCGGAATGTCGATGCCGTTGACCGGGGTAGTGCCCGATGCGGAAGGCGCGGGGCTGAGGTATTTCTGTAGGACGCCAAGATTCGTTTGCGAAATCCCGACCATCGAAGAGAGCGTCTGATATCCGGCCGCGGTTGGGGCCAGAGTGGGGCTGGCGGCGGTGGCGGCTTGGCCGATCGGATTGTATTCGAAATCGCCAAAATAGAACAGCTTGTTCTTGATAACGGGGCCGCCGATCGTTGCGCCCAGCACGTTCTGGTCGTAACGCGGATTGGAGAAGATACCCTGGCGCGCGGAACTCTGGTCAACAGCATTTAAGTTGCGATTCTCAAAGTACTCATACAACGATCCGTGCACTTCGTTCCCGCCGCTTTTGACAATCGTGTTGAACTGGCCCCCGGTAGAATGGCCGAACTCGGCGGAGAACTGGTTTTGGAGAACGGTGAATTCCGCCACGCCTTCGTTGGGAACGTAGAGGCTATGACCGGTAGTGTCCTTTCTATTGTTATCGACGCCCTCCACGTTGAAGTTGTTATTACGAGGCCGCTGGCCGCCGATGGAAGGACCTTCGCCGAGTCCGACGCCGCCGCTGCTGGCAACGCCAGCGCTAAGCAGCGAGAGATTAATCAC
>DATLVQ010000244.1:0-2143 GCA_035577325.1 Bryobacteraceae bacterium
AACGCCAATGAAATCCCCGCCGCCGCGCGCAGACGGTCGCGATAGCTTCGCTTGAGCGCGGAGCAAGAGGCAACCGCCATCCCTTCCCGGCGAGCGCTCTCTCCCAAGATCACGCCGACTCTGTCCAACCACGGCCATCGCTCGATGTCGTCAAGCGGTGTGCCACAGGCCATCTTGGCGATGTGGGCCGATGAGTGAAAGTCATCGCCCTCGATGAACGGAATCCCATCAAGGGCGGCAAGCCTCTGACCGAGGGTCGATTTACCTGAACCCGAAACGCCCATGACCACAACACCCAGTGCGCGGCGAGAATCCGTGAATGCGTGGTTCATCGCCTCACCTTACTCGATTTCTCAATCGTTGCGGAACAGATCTACGGTACTTCGTCTGGCTTGACATGCAAGTCCGGCCTTGCATATTCTCCCTGCTTGGGGTCACCGCGTAGAGGTCAGTCCATGGTCGATTCCGACACGCTGTTTCGTGCCTTGGCCGATCCAAGCCGCAGGAAGTTGCTGGACGCGTTGAATGCCGTCGATGCCCAGAGCCTGACCCAGCTTTGCCAATGCCTTGATCTCACCCGTCAAGCCGTGACACAGCACCTTAACACTCTCGAGACGGCGGGACTCGTGATAACGAGGCGGCGGGGCCGTGAGAAGCTTCATTTCCTGAACCCCGTACCTCTGCAGGAAATCTACGATCGATGGATTTGCAAGTTTGAGCGTTCACGCATCAGGGCGCTGCGCAACTTGAAGAATCGATTGGAAGGAACCAAGTAATGCCGAAATCGACCTTTAGTTATGAAACCTATATCGCAACCACCGTCGATACGCTCTGGAAAGCGTTGCTGGATGGCGAATTCACGCGGCAATACTGGGGTCATGAAAACATCTCCGATTGGCAAGAGGGCTCGGAGTGGGAGCATCGACGCGCAGATGCCACGCGTGCGCTGGTGATCTTGGGCGAAGTTCTGGAGGCAACCCCCCCAAATCGTCTGGTTATTTCATGGGCGGAACCGCAACATCGGGGAGTGAGAGCACGTCACAGCCGAGTGACCTTCGAACTCGAACCCATTGGCGACACGGTGAGGCTCACCGTCACACACGATGAACTGGAGTCCGGGTCGGAAATGGAGCGGAAGGTGGCACGCGGTTGGCCGCGCGTGTTGTCGAGCCTCAAGACGCTGCTGGAAACGGGCCGAGCATTGGATACATGGGCTTCCAAGTGATCAACAGTGATCCATAGTAGAACCGGTGTGTGTGGGAGGCCGTTTCACACCCGACGGACCAAACTAAGGAGGAGCAATGAAAATAGAAGTGCAGCATCCAGTAGTATCACAACGTGAATGGCTGGAAGCGCGACGAAAATTACTCGCGAAAGAGAAGTCAATGACCCGAGTTCAGGATGAGCTCAACCAGGAGCGACGAAACCTTCCGTGGGTACGAATCGACAAGGAATATTCATTTGAGGGGGCCGATGGCATCGAGACGCTTGCGGACCTCTTCGAAGGCCGTAGCCAGCTCGTCATCTATCACTTCATGTTTGGACCCGACGAGGAGGTGGGCTGCAAGCATTGTTCGTTGCGCGCCGATGGATTCGACCGTATCAACATTCATCTGAAGCATCGGGACGTCACCATGATTGCTGTGTCACGGGCACCCTATGGAAAGCTCGCGGCTTATCGCAAACGCATGGGCTGGGGCTTTAAGTGGGTGTCCTCGGGGAAAAGCGATTTCAATTTCGATTTCCATGTGTCGTTTACCCCGGATGAATTGGCGAAGAAGGAGGCGTTCTTTAATTACGAACTACAAGACCCGGGACCCGCAGATCGCGAAGGGCATAGCGTTTTTTGGAAGGATCATCATGGGGCTGTGTTTCATACGTACTCGTGCTATGCGCGCGGAAACGACAGGCTGAACATTCACTACCACTACCTGGACATGGTGCCAAAAGGGCGCGATGAAGACGAGCGCGGCCCGTATTGGGTGCGACGGCACGACGAATACGGTGTCGATAAGTAAATGCGGACGGAACCGGATGAGTTTGATATCACGTCGCTCGCGCGGCGCCGGATTTTGCTGGGCGCGGGAGGCCTGGTTGCCAATTGGACGCGGGCCTCCACCGTGGGACGGGCAGGACGGCGGAA
>DATLVQ010000245.1:0-10954 GCA_035577325.1 Bryobacteraceae bacterium
TCTCCCCCCGGAACCCCCTGAACATAGGCGCCGCGGCGCGCGCCATGTTCAACTTTGGTTTCTCAAAGCTGCGGCTGGTGAATCCTTACGAAGTCGCCTTCCGCGAAGCGCGGTCGGCTATTGGGGCCCATGACATTCTGCAATCGGCGGAAGAATTTCCGTCGGTGGCGGAGGCAGTGGCGGATTGCGCTCTGGTAATCGGCACGACTTCGCTGGGGCACCGGGAGTTAGAGCACACGCTCCACCGCCTCGAAAAAGGCGCGCCCCTGATTCGTGAACAACTGCAAGCGAGGCCGGTGGCGCTGCTGTTCGGCTCGGAAAAATTCGGGCTGGGCAATGAAGACATGGCCCACTGCCACTGGCTGCTGCGCATCGCGACGGCCGACCAGCAGCACTCCATGAACCTGGGACAGGCGGTGGCGGTGTGCCTGTACGAGCTTTCGCGCGGCGCGCTCGACCCCCCAGCCGCGCCGACACGCGCGCCCAAGCCGGCAAAGGCGGCCGACACAGAACAGATCACACGGCTGCTGCTGGAGGCGCTCGCGAAGAGCGGTTACGTCAATCCCGTGACGGCGGCGTCCACGGATACCAAGGTGCGGCGCCTGGTACGACGGCTCGATCTGAGCGCGCGCGATGCCCCGGTCGTGCTGGGCATGCTGCGGCAGATTCTGTGGAAGCTGGGGCGGAAATAGGGATACGGTGCTTGCCTGCCATGCATAGCAACGTCCTTGTCGGCAATCCTTGACACCAAGTAGGCGCAGAGAGAAATTTCATCGGCCAGGACACCGTAAGTTGGTTGGGTAGAACGGCGCCTCCTGCTATTCTCGGGAACAAGGGATCAGCAGTCTGCCATCAGGAGGGAATCACATGGAAATCGTCGCGCGGCTCGAAGCCGTGAGAGATCGGACGCTGCAGTACTTCGATCTGAGCGACGCACAACTCGCGCGGAGTTATGCAACGGGAAAGTGGACGGTTAGATTCATTTTGCATCACCTTGCCGATGCTGAGACCGTACTGTTCGATCGAATCCGCCGGACGATCAGCGAACCGAGACAGGTGCTCTGGGCATTCGATCAGGATTCGTGGGCCAAGGGGCTCAACTATTCCGGAATGCCGCTCGAGCTATCCCGCCGCATTTACGAATCCGTCCGCGCGGGTGTCATCTATCAGGCCCGGCTACACTATGACAAAAGGGGCCACCTTGAATTCGTCCACAGCGAGACGGGCATTCGGACGCTGAAGGACGAGTTTGACAAGGTCGCTGCGCATAACGAGCACCACCTGGAGCAGATCGATTCGGCCCTGAAGGGTTCGTAGCTTTGATCCTAGCCATTTGGTTGCCCATGGTGTGTTTGTGACGATTACTTAAACTGCAGCGTCACATCCACCACGCGGCTTGGCTCGTCCACCTTCACCATCGCTTTGGTGTTGTGCAGATTCTCGAAGTATCCGTCTTCGCGTACGCGGGCGAGAAAGAAGTCGGGGTAGTCGGCATCGAAGGGCTTACCTTCCTTGAGTCCCCATAGCTTCTTCATCGCGGCCTCGGCGTTGAGATCGAGGCCCTCGATGGTCAGGTGTCCGAAGGTGAATTGCGGGCCTTCCACGATGCGGACGGTCACGTTCACGGTTTTGGTTTTGTCGTTGAGGGCGCGCTCGATCGTGGTTTCGGCGTGCAGATAGCCTTGGCGCATCAGGCGCTTACGGATGCGCTCGACGCCTTGCATCACGTCGTCGAAGTTGGCGACCATGCCGGGAGTGAACTTAGCGATTTTGAGCAGTTCGGCGCTCTTGGGCGCGAAATTGCCGGCTAGCGAAACTTCACCCAGCTTGTATTCCGCCCCTTCCTCGACCGCCACCGTCACGGCGAGCCCGTCCACATCTTTCGCCTTGTCGATCATGATCTTGGGAAACGTCACGGCGACGCGGCCGCGCGCATCGTAAAGCGGACGGATGGCATGATCCAAAAGCGTGCGGAATCCACTTTCCGTGTAGGGGAAGCCGATCGCCACCTCGGAAATCTTGTTCTGCAACAAAGTAGACGCCAGCACGCGGTTGCCGGTAAAGTTTACCTGCGCGATCGTGGGCAGCGGCTTCGATGAGCGAAAAATCACCGCGAACTGGCTCGGGCCGGTGGGCAGAAGCTTGCCGGCCACTTTCTCGGTGTGGCCCTTCGAATCGATGAATTCCTGCACCAGCTTGGTATAGCGGTCCAGCAGCTCGGCGGTCGCGGGAAGCTGCGGGCCATATAGTGGATCTTTGGATTTGAGCCAGGCTTCGATCTCCGCCGTTTTCACCGGCAATCCCGCGAACTGCACAGGATATAGCGGCGTGACCTCCACCACCTGGAAGGACGCCGCATAGCCCGTCGAATCCTTGTTGGGAGCGAAACGATATCCGACCGTCTCGAAGCGGCCGGTAACAATCAGGCGGTCACGGGCGGCTTCAAAATCGCTCTTGCCGGCCAGCTGTCCAGTCTTCAAGCCGGCCACCGACAGAATCTGCGCCGCCGTATAGTTCTTGTTGCCCTCAACGGCCAGGCTTTCGATGGGCCATTGCGTAACTTCGGTCTTTTCGGCCTTGGTTTTTTTAGCGGGCGCCTTGCGACCGGCCTTGGGAGCGGCGGTTTGCGCGAAGCTGGCGGCGGGCACAAACAGGAGAAGAAGCGCGAGCAGGCACACCATCATCTAATTGTAGGGACGTTTCAAATTTCGCGCGGTTGCGGATACGTGTAGGTAGAATGGAAAAAGTGCCTTACGATCTGATTGTTATCGGGAGCGGACCCGGCGGCTACTCCGCGGCGGTGCGCGCCGGACAATACGGACTGAAGACCGCGATCATCGAAAAAGACCCGAAGTTGGGAGGGACATGCCTGCACGTGGGCTGTATCCCCACCAAAGCGCTGCTGCATACGGCGGACGTCTGGGAGCGATTCGTGCACTCGGACGAAGAGGGCATTCTCTGCGAGAAGCCGCGCATCGACTATCCCAAAGTCATCGACCGGAAGAACAAGATCGTCGCCAAGCATGCCAAGGGCGTCGAGTTCCTCATGAAGAAGAACAAGGTCGAGTGGATCAAGGGCTATGGTGTGCTCAAGGGCAATGGCCGCGTGGAGGTTCGCGGCGAGCAGGGGACGCAGACTCTCGAAGCCAAGAACATTCTGCTGGCTACGGGCTCCGAAGCGCGCATGCTGCCGGGATTAAAGGCCGACGGCACGCGTGTCCTGACCAACATCGAGATACTCAGCATGACGGCGATCCCGAAGACGCTCGCCATTATCGGCGCGGGCGCGGTAGGCGTCGAGTTCGCCTCCATCTTCAACCGCTTCGGCACCGAGGTAACGATTCTCGAGATGCTGCCGCGGGTCGTACCCGTCGAGGACGAGGAAATTTCCAAGGAATTGGAGCGCGTCTTCCGCAAGAACAAGATTCGTGTCGAAACTAGCTCTAAGGTGGAGAACGTGCAGGTACTGGCCGACGCCTGCAAGATTACCGTCACGCTCAGCAATGAAAAAAAGGAAGACATCTGCGCCGAAAAGCTGCTGGTGGCGGTGGGACGCAAGCCGAACACGGAAAAAGTCGGCGTCGAGAATACCAAGATCGAACTGGCCCGCAGCTTCGTGAAAGTGAACCAGTGGCAGCAGACGGCGGAGCCGGGCGTTTATGCCATCGGCGATATCGTGGCGGGCACGCCGCAACTCGCGCACGTGGCGACCATGCAGGGACTGGTGGCGGTGGCGCACATGGCGGGCAAACCCGTGACGCCGGTCAATCGCAATCGCATTCCCGGCGCTACCTACACCGACCCGGGCATCGGCAGCGTGGGACTTACCGAGGCGCAGGCGCGCGCCCAGGGCTATAAAGTGAAGGTCGGCAAGTTTCCTTTCGCAGCCAACAGTAAGGCGTCCATTCTCGGCAACCACGATGGCTTCGTGAAAATTGTGGCGGACGAGCGGTACGGCGAAATTCTGGGCGTGCACATCATCGGCCCCGAGGCGTTCGAGCTGCTGGGTGAAGCCGTGACGGCGATCGCTTCGGAAGCCACGGTCGAGACTATGATGCACACCATCCACGCGCATCCTACGCTCTACGAAGCGATGGGCGAGGCGTTCAATAACGTTTACGGTCTGGCGATCAATGCGTAGCTGTTGCTGGCGCGATCTGGACCGTCTGGACTACGGCGAAGCCTTCGAATTGCAGCGCGCGCTGGTCGAGCGGAGCAAGCGCGGTGAGATCGCGGATCAGTTTCTGATAGTCGAGCATCCGCATACCATCACGCTCGGCCGCAACGGGCACATGGAAAATCTCGTCGCGGATGAGTACGAGTTGGCGCGCGCGGGCGTAGCCTTTCATCACACCGACCGAGGCGGCGACATCACCTATCATGGGCCGGGCCAGATCGTGGGCTACCCGATTCTCGATCTGCGCGAGTGGAAGCGCGATGTGGTGGCTTACGTGCGGGCGCTCGAGCAAGTGATCATCGACACGCTGGCCGATTTCGGGCTCGCCGCCGGGCGCGAGTCGGGCCTGACCGGCGTGTGGGTCGATGGCGCCAAAATCGCCGCTATCGGCGTGCACGTCAGCCGCTGGGTGACGTCGCATGGCTTCGCGCTGAACGTAACGACCGACCTGAGTTATTTCCAGCACATCGTGCCCTGCGGATTGGTGAAGCCGGTAACATCGATGGTCGCACTCGGAACAGCTGCTTCGCGCAAGAATGTAGTGGAGCGGCTTGTCCATCATTTCGGGCGTGTATTTGATCGCCATATGACGTCCCCACCGATCGCCAGTGCACTGGAATTCCGCGCGCGCGAAGATGAGAGGGCCGATTGCCAGGCCGAGACCGGAGAATTCATTTATGACTGACATCGTAATGCCCCAGATGGGCGAAAGTATTGTCGAGGGGACGCTCACCAAGTGGCTCAAGAAGCCCGGCGATCATGTGGATCGCGATGAGCCGCTGTTTGAGATTTCGACTGATAAGGTCGATACGGAAATTCCGTCGCCTGCGGCGGGTACGCTGGCGGAAGTGCTCGTCGAGGAAGGGAAGACCGTCGGCATCAACACTGTGGTTGGGCGGATCGACGACGGCGCGGGCAACGGAGCGCGGCCCGCGGCGGCGAAACCCGCAGCAGCGCCGCCTCCCGCGGCTCCGGCAAAGCCACAGGCTCCCGCAGCTGCAGCTCCGCCGCGTCAGGCGCAGGCCCCGGTCGAATCTCAGGCACCTGCGACACCACTGCGCGAGGCCGCGCCTCCAGCATCTGAGCCTGCGGAACCCGCGGAGCCCGCCGGATCGGCGGAGCCTGCCGGACCCCTGTCTCCCCTCGTGCGGAAAATGGCGCGCGAGAACAATATCGACCTGGGCCGTCTCAAGGGCACCGGCGCCGGCGGCCGCATCACCAAGCAGGATGTCGAGTCGTATTTGGCACAGCAGCATACGGCGGCGGCTCAAGCCCCGGCCGCCGCTCCGCCCCGAACGCAACCTGCCCAGGCTCCGGCTGCCTACACTCCGGCAGCCCCTGCAGCTCCGGGCAAAGTGCGTATCGAGCCCATGAGCGCCATGCGCGTCAAGATCGCCGAGCACATGGTGATGAGCAAGCGCACCTCCGCGCACGTCACTACGGTTCACAAGGTCGACATGACGAAAGTGGCCAAAATTCGCGAGCGGCAGAAGGCCGATTTCCAGGCGCGCCATGGCTTTTCCCTCACGTACTTGCCGTTCGTCGTGCGCGCTACGGTGGAGGCACTGCGAACATTTCCAATCGTCAACGCATCCATCGACGGCAACAATATCGTTTATCACAATGAAATCAATATCGGGATGGCGGTGGCGCTCGAAAACGGTCTCATCGTTCCGGTGATCCGTAACGCCGACGAGAAGAACGTGCTCGGCTTGCAGCGCTCCATCGTGGATCTCGCCGCGCGCGCGCGTTCGCGGCAGCTTAAGCCGGACGAAGTGCAGGGCGGGACGTTCTCGATCACCAATTTCGGCGGCTACGGTAGCATCATCGCCACCCCGGTGATCAACCAGCCGCAGGTAGCTATTCTGGGCGTGGGCGCGGTTGAGAAGGTGCCGGTCGTGATCGATGACGCCATCGCCATCCGGTCAATTTGCTATCTCTCTTTGACGTTCGATCACCGGCTCATCGATGGCGCGCTCGCGGACCAGTTCACGGCCAAAGTGAAATCGGTACTCGAGAGCTGGTCGGAAGAGGTGCTGTAGTGTCCGAAACGGTGGACCAGATTTTTCTGCGGGCTTCGGCTAAAAACCTGGAGCAACTATGGTCGCGCATCCGCGATTGCCTGGCGAAGCTGTCGACCGACGAGATCTGGGCGCGCGGGCACGAGAACGAAAACGCCATCGGCAACTTAGTGCTGCATCTGAACGGCAACGTGCGGCAATGGATCATTTCAGGCGTAGGTGGTGCGCCCGACTCGCGTGTCCGCGACGCCGAATTCGCGGCGCGTGGCGGCGTCGAAATCGCTGAGCTGAGGGATCGTCTGGATGCAACCGTGCGCGAGGCGATCGCCGTGATCGGCAAGGTGACGCCGCAGCGCATCACCGAGCGCCTGACGATTCAGAAATACGAGGTCACGGTGCTGGAAGCGATTTACCACGTGGTGGAACACTTCGGGCAGCACACGGGGCAGATTATTTTTGTGACGAAGATGCTGACAGGGGAGGATCTGGGTTTTTACAAGCACCTGAGAGCCGCGGTGCACGCCGAGAAGACGCCGTAACCGGCCACTTCTTCATTGAGAAGCAGGCCTTGATTGCCTGCTATTTCCGCGCTTTATCCGATCAAATCCAGAAGCGTCTTTTGCATCTGATTCCCCGTTTGCAGGGTTTTCAGATTGGCTTCATAAGCGTTGCGCGACTGCATCAGCGCGACCATCTGATCGCTCAGTGAGACTTCATCCTGCTGGTTTGGCGCGTCGGGCGAGACCGGTTGCGCCATCTTCGCGGCAGCGCTATCGAAGCTCGTTTGCGCGCGTGACAGCCCTTCTAATGGGGCACTTAAACCTACCATTGACTGTTCTCCATCTAGCTTATCGGCCCGCGCAAGCCAATTTTTAGCGTAATTTTTTTTGCTTGAGATAAGCGATAAGGGCCGCCGGGTCGTCGCTGATGATCGCATCCACGCCAGCGGCGATAAGGGCATCCCATTCCTGGGGCGTATTTGCCGTCCATGGTATCACTTGCAGCCGCGCCTGATGCGCCGCCACCACGCGAGAGGGCGTCACCATGCCCTTTTCCGGTGAAATGATGCCGGCGCCGGCGCTGCGCGCCACGGTCACGAAATCCCCTAGTTTTTCGTCTTCATCCAGCGCGGCGAGCCGGATGTCCGGCGCCAGCTTCTTCAACTCCTGCAGCGTCCGGAAGTCGAATGACTGCACGATTACCCGCGGCCGCAGCTGGTGGCGGTCGATCGCGTGCAGCAGCAGCTCCGCAAATCGCTCGGGCGGCGGCGTATACTGCGGCTTGTCCTTGAAGATCTTGGTTTCGATATTGAATAGGAATTTGCCACGGCTGGCAAGCCCAAGCACTTCTTCGAGTGAAGGAATGCGCGTGCCGGGCACGGGCGTCTGCTTGGGAAAATGCGGGTTCGGGAGCGAGCCGCAATCCCACTTGCGCAACTCGGCAAACGTCATTTCTCTAATGACCTTTGTGCCCGCGAGGCCGCGGCAGATTTCCGGGTTCAGCACGGGATCGTGGGAGATCACCAGCACTTCGTCTTTGGTGACGGCCACGTCCATCTCGATCGCATCCACGCCCTGGTCGATCGCGTACTCGAAGGCCGGGATGGTATTCTCGGGCCGCATGGCGCGCGCGCCGCGATGCCCGTGCACTTGAATGGTAGCCGCCATACTGATTGAGGCGCCAAGGAGTAAAATCACCAGAGCCGTCTTCACATTCGCATAGAATAACAAGGAACTTGCCACCTATGAACTTTAGCACCCGCCGTGATTTCACGCGTAGCGCCGCGCTCGCCGGAGCGATTGCCTTGTCGCGCGGCCAGGTCGCGGCATCACCCAGCCGGCCCACGCTGTGCTTATTTTCAAAGCACCTGCCCAAATTGAATTATGCCGAGCTCGCCGCCACCATCAAGCAGATGGGTTTCGACGGCGTAGACCTCACGGTCCGGGCGGAGGGCCACGTGTTGCCGGGGCGCGCCTCCGAAGATTTACCGCGCGCCGTCGAAACCATCCGCGCGCAGGGCCTCGCCGCCGCCATGATCACCACCGGGCTCACTTCGCCCTCCGATCCCGCGGCACGCCCCATTCTGTCGGCTGCCGGCCGCCTCGGCGTGCCGTTCTTCAAGCTGGGCTACTGGCATTATCCCGATGGCGTGTCCATCGAGGCGCGCCTCGCGGAAATTCACCGCGATGTCTCGGGGCTCATAGCCATAGGTAAAGAACACGGCGTCGCTGCGGGGTTCCACAATCACTCCGGCAATTACGTTGGCGCGGCGGTTTGGGACACGCGCGCCATCATCGGTGACATGGACCCGCGCTGGATCGGCTACTATTTCGATCCCTGCCATGCCACCGCCGAGGGCGGCGAAGGCGGATGGCTGATCGATCTGCGCATGGCGCTCGCGCGCATCAAGATGGTCGCGATCAAAGATTTCCGTTGGGAAAAACACGACGGGAAGTGGAAAATGACCATGTGCCCCTTGGGCGAGGGCATGGTCAACTGGGCGAAGTTTTTCTCCATCCTCGCCGCGGAGCATTTTACCGGACCGATTTCATTGCACATGGAATATGAAGCTGCGGACGAACGCGCCGCCATCGCCCGCGACTTCGCGTTCCTCCGCAAGCAAGTGGATGCCGCTTATGGAGGCTTATCATGAAAGTGTTCGTGCTGACCCTTATGACTCTTTCAACTGTTGCCGCCCAGCAGGGCTGGTATCCGCACGAAGGCGGATTGATGAAGTATCGGGTGAACATTCGCTTCGGCGAGGAGCCCGATACCATGCCCGACGGCTGGAAATTCGGGCGTGTGTCCGCGGTCGCCACCGATTCGGCGGGCCACGTATTCGTGTTCCAGCGCGGCCCGAAAGCCGATCCTATCGTGGTCTTCGACGCCAAGGGTAAGTATCTGCGCTCGTGGGGCAGGGGAGTGTTCGGCAATCCTCACGGCCTGCGCATCGATAAGCAGGACCACGTCTGGGTCACCGACAACGGCGATCACCAGGTGATGGAGTTCACCAACGAAGGCCAGTTGCTGCGCACGTGGGGCAAAAAGGGCAAAGCCGGCACCGATCCTGAAACTTTCAACCGTCCCACCGACATCGCCTTCGCGCCTTCGGGCGATTTCTATGTTTCCGATGGCTACGGCAATTCGCGCGTGGTGAAATTTTCACGCGAAGGAAAATATATTCTCGATTGGGGCAAGCGCGGCGCCAAACCCGGCGAGTTCAACACGCCGCATTCGGTCGCCGTCGATTCGCAGGGCACGGTCTATGTGAGCGACCGCGAAAATAACCGCATCCAAATCTTCGATCCCAACGGAAAATTTCTGCGGCAGTGGACACATCTGGGCGCCACGCAAAATGTATTCATCACGCCTAAAGATCAAATGTGGATCATCACCCACCGCGACAATATCGAGAACATTACCTACGACACCCTCGCCGGCCGCATCATGCACATCGATCTCGCCACGGGAAAAATTCTAGGCGCGATGGAAAGTCCCGGCCACTGGCTGCACGTCGCGCCGACAGGCGAAATCTTCATCGGCAGCCTCACCGGCAATGTGTTCCGTTGGTATCCAGGGTGGCTGAATCAGGGCCTGGGCGCGGAAGAGGGATTGAAGCCGGCGAATTAAGTCCAGCGCTCGCCAGGGGCGAAGACATTCCCTTGATCTTCAGCCTGCCCTTCAAAACGGCAATACAGTAACCGGAACTGGACGCGATGCGCACCAGCTTAGCGACTCGCTTGCCATGCTTGGTGATGACAACGCCCTGGTTATCCACGTGTTCGAGAAGACTGAGGCACTGCTCCTTGAAACCTGATCGCGCTGATGGTGTCCTTGCCTGGACTATAGCGGAGAACAGGTCGTTTGGTTTGACCGGTCACATTAACCTTTACTTTCCGTCCACCGAAAACGCCAGCAGCACATTTCCCGGAATCCCACCCATGGCGCCATATCCTGAATTGACATAAACCATGCCATCCACCACGACAGCGCCCGGGCCGTCGAGCGATCCGCCGCGAGCTTCGACGCCATTCGCCGTCTGATAGTCGCGCACGGTGTCGAAATCCCAAATCACTTTGCCGTCTCTGGCGGCGTAGGCGCGCAAGTGGCCGTCGCTCGAGCCGGAAAACACCACCTCCGGCATCGCTGTAACTGCCGCGGACTGCGCGGGACTGCACGGCCGTCGGTCGCCGCACACTGGCGGCGCGGCGCTCCAATCGATTTCACCGTTGCTGAGCCGCAGCGCAAATAAACCGCCCCCGGCCGTTGGGTCGAGCTGGAGGCCCGCGGGCGTCAACTGCCGCACGATGTCGGACAAAGCCACGTACGCATGCTCTCCATCCACCGCCGGACCCCACTGAATGCCGCCCAGCGATCCCCCCCGGCCGACGCGCGTTTTCCAGAGCGGCTCGCCCTTGCGATCGGGATCGAGCGCATGGACCACTGCCGATTTCTGCCCGGCGATCAGCATGCGGCGGCCGCCGGTCTGTTCGACCAGGATCGGCGACGAGCCGAAATCATAATCCGGCCCGTTGGCTTCCGGGCAATTGGTTTTGTCGGCGCCGGGGCACGCCAGGTTGAACGCGTCGCCTGCCGTCATCTGGCGGACCCAAAGAATCTTGCCGGAATCCTGGTCAAGGGCCAGGATGGCATCGGCGGTTGGGGCCGCGGGATCGGAGTAGCTGTCGCCGGTCGCTACATAAAGCGCGTTGCGCTTGAGGTCGATCGTCGGTGCACTCCAAACAGCAACGCCCGA
>DATLVQ010000246.1:0-2175 GCA_035577325.1 Bryobacteraceae bacterium
GGCTTGTCGCCCAGCCCGAAATGCGCGCGCACATCATTGGCGCTGAGATAACTCGAGTCACTGTGCACGCGCCGCCAAAGCGTTTCCTGACCGCGCCTGACTACTGCTACGCGCGCGCCAATGGCGAACCGGTTTACTTTCGGCGATTCAAGTCTCACGATGAGCCAGTGTCCCCGCGCGCCCGCTTGATTATGCAACAGACGCACCGGTCCGTTATTGTTGGTAACTACAATATCGATAGCGCCGTCGTTATCGATGTCGCCGAAAGCGGCGGCGCGGCTCACTTCTTCGATCAGAAACGCCGGTCCGCCCTGACGCGAGGCGTCGCGAAAACGCTTGCCGCGGCCCTCGTTATGAAACAGCTGTTTGCGCTGAGCATATGGAAAAGCGCTCGTATGCTCACCCATAATCGTCACTCCGCCGTTGGCGATGAAAAGATCGAGCATGCCGTCGTTATCGTAATCGAACCATTGTGCGCCGAAGCCGGTCGAACCGAATGTCGGTTGCAGTAATCCGAATTCGGCCGTGGCATCGTCGAACTGGCCCTTGGCATCGCCACGGAAAACAGTGACCCCTTCTCGCGTGAGATTGGTCACCAGCAGCACCTGACCGCCATTATTCTCCACGTCGTCGATGGTGACGCCCATCCCCGCCTTGGCCAAGCCATCCATGCTATATGCAACACCCGCTTCGAGCGCCGCCTCGCGAAACGTGCCGTCGCCTTGATTGAGCCACAACTGATTCGCCGCTGTGTCGTTGGCCACATAGATATCCGTGCGGCCGTCGCCGTTGAAATCCGCGCACACTACGCCGAGCCCCGGCCCGTAGGCCCGGTTGATCCCCGATGCTTCCGTGACGTCCTCGAATGTCCCGTTGCGCCGATTTCGAAACAGGCGCCCCGGCACGGGCCGGTAAATCTTGGGTGTGCAGTAGTCGGGTTCACCAGCAGGCGAAGCGCAGCTGCGATTGCCTTCGACCGTGAAATCCACGTAATTGCACACGTAAAGATCCAGGTAGCCGTCGCCGTCAACATCGACCCACGCGGCGCTGGTCGACCAGTGCGGATCGTCCACCCCGGCTGCGCGCGTGACATCGGTGAAAGTGCCGTCGCCATTATTGTGATAGAGCACATTACGGCCAAAGTTGGTGACGTAGAGATCGAGGAAGCCGTCGTTATCGTAGTCGCCGACGGCAGCGCCCATGCCGTAACCGATGTGGCCCACGCCGGCTTTTTCGGTGACGTCGACGAAGCGCAGTTCACCCGTTTCAGCTAGAAGATTCTTGAACAGGCGGTTGCCCGGTTTCCACGTGGGCGGGGGAGGAAAGAGGGCCTTGCCGTCGCGATCGAGCCGCGTGCCCTGCACCAGATAAATGTCGAGATCGCCGTCGTTATCATAGTCGAACAATGCCACGCCGGCGCCCATGATTTCAGGCATGTAGTGATGGCCGGTCGCGCCGTTGAAGTGATGAAAGTTGAGACCGGTTTGAGCGGCGACGTCACGGAAAATCGGCGGCTCATCGGCCGCTGCTTCAGTCAGCGAAATGCCGCTCCCTGCGAGCGCTTTGAGTAAGTCGCGCCGCGAGAGAGTTGCATACGGCCTCATTGCTGGCCGCCCAGCGCCTTCAAATCGCGATCGATGCTTGCAAGCAATTTTGTCTGCCCGCGCGCTACTGCCGCATCATGGGCCTTTTGAATGTAAGTGCGCGCGTGTTCACGGTCACCGGCGCGTGCATAGGCCGCTCCGAGCGCATACAAATACGCCGTCGTTTGGTCGTCCTCAGGAGTCAGCGAACGGTGCAATTGTTGAATCGCTTCGTCGTATTTCTCTTGGTTCACTAGAATGCGGCCCAAATGAAAGCGCGCCAGCGGATAGTTTGGTTGCGCCGCGATGGCCGCGCGGAACTCGTCCGCCGCCTGGTCGAGACGTCCCTGTTGCTCGTAAATGACGCCGAGATTCGTGTGCGCC
The DNA here is from genome assembly GCA_035577325.1 of Bryobacteraceae bacterium. GTDB lineage: Bacteria > Acidobacteriota > Terriglobia > Bryobacterales > Bryobacteraceae > QHXW01. Next base: position 1,968 of record DATLVQ010000246.1, read on the forward strand.
TCCGCATAGCTGGGGTTGATCTGGAGCGCGCGCTGAAATGCGTGCTGCGCCTCTGTGAGATTTTGCTCGTGAAACAGCAGGACTCCGTAATCGTACCAGGCGTCGGAGCGGCCGGGGTCCAGCTTGACGGCCGCTTCGAAATTTTGCTTGGCCCGGGTGGAATCGCCTGTCCGCCCGTATAGCGAGATAAGATTCACATGGACCTGCA
>DATLVQ010000247.1:0-6223 GCA_035577325.1 Bryobacteraceae bacterium
AGCAGGTTGTTCCAGAAACGAATCGTAAGCCACAGGCGAGGGTCCTTCCAAACCCATGGCTGATTCTCATTGCACCTATTAATGAAGAGCTCGTAGGGACGGCTGTCAATCCGGCCATAGAGCGCGGCAATCCGGCTCAATACCTCTGGCGAAAACTCCGTCAAGTAGTTTCCTTTGTAACCGGCCTCATCGAAAAGGCGGAGATTAAGGTCAATGAGTTCCTGGTTCTCATACGTGTCGTAGTCTTCTTTCTTGTGTGTGCTGTTTCCGGTCCAATAGCCAGCCTGCGAAATCAGACCGGTCAGCACTGAGCTTCCAGTCAATCCAGATGTGAGAATGATCGCGTTACGGCGGCTCATATGGTTGTCCTTCTGGACGCCAATTCAACCCATTGGGAAGAAGCCATCAGAACGTCATCCCGCTTACAAGAGACGGGTGCCGATGTTCGGCTGGACGAGAGATGAGGCGGCGCATAGTGCGCGTAGCGCTGGTTTATTTTCGGTGCCCCTTTTAAAAAATTCGTCAAGCACCATGCTCTACAAACGACGCGTAATCGGCGATGAGACATTGACAGGGTATTGGCTTCTTTTCTGCGCAATATATTATTATTCATGGATGCTTTGTTGATCCGCTTTTTCCCAGCTGAATTCCATCCGGCGAACGGCGAATCGACCTATTGCGAACCATAGTTCTGGCAACGGAAGTTTTCGGATCAAGTCATCTCCTAACTCAGGTTTTGAGATTCGCAAGGTCATATCCATGTTCGCAGAAATGAGGCATATAATGCCAGCAAACCATTTCGGCGCCAGCCTCGTGGAAGTCGCCATCCAAGATGCCCGACCCAGAAAACGGGCGGATTTCCACAACCCCATGAAGGCAGCAGCGATGGCGGGGATTGGGCCACCTCAGAGAGAATCTGAAGATCCTGAGCAGCTGTGAATTGTACTTACTGATCATGCGTACGCGTAAGCATGATTGTCATACATTTCCACCAGGAAGATTCCCTGGACGAATACGGCTTCTGGCGCCGACTTCAAGCTCCCGGTTGAGGCGGTAAAAGCTCCGTGTCGGACTCGACGCCAATGTGTGATCCCCAATGTGTGGCGCTCACGCGCCACCAATCGCAAAATATGCAGGACAGGTTCAGTGTGTCGGACCGAAATTGCGCGTTTGATCGAGACTCATAGTCCGTTCGCACCGGGCCCGATAGCCCGATGGCACGGCCAGCTAGGCAGCAACGTGGGGGGACTTACGCGCGATTATAGTGGCCTCCCATTGGGAGAATATGGGATTTTTTGCCAAATTTTGGGACTCGGCCGAACCAAGACATCTTCCATCGCGCTGTTTCGGCATTGTTCAAAGCGGCAGTCGAAATGCAACATACTTTGGTTCGGACCTTGGCCAGGATTGAAAACGCATGAATCTTCCGCTCGTCCTCATGAGCTTTGGTGTCGGCATCCTTATCGGGCTGACCAGCATGGGTGGCGCTGCGCTTATGGCGCCGTTCCTCATCTTGGTTATCGGGGTAAGACCCGTAACGGCGGTCGGCACGGACCTAGTCTACGGTGCCATCACCAAGATCATCGGTGCATGGGTTCACATGAGACAGGGCACAGTGGATATGCCGGTCGTCCGAAAGTTGGCCACCGGAAGTATCCCGGGAGGCCTGGCGGGTGCCTTACTGGTGATTCTGCTTCCCCGATTCACCAACGATGCTGAACACTTCGTGAAGAAAGCCATTGGGACGCTGCTGCTGCTTGTAGCAGTGGTTCTGCTCGCCCGCGTCCTGACGCCAGTCGCACCCGCAACTCTTTCCGTCCGGCGGCTCCAATTCCTTCACGATAGAGGGACTATGATCTGGGGAGCCATCGTGGGTTTCTGCGTGGGGATGACTTCGGTGGGAAGCGGTTCTCTACTTGCGCCATTTCTGATGATGCTCTACCCGTCCAAGACTTCAAAAGTAGTTGGTACCGACGTGTTTCATGCTGCCGTCCTGGTTTCGGTCACAGGTCTGTTTCACGCGACAACCGGGGGCGTCGAGTGGACCCTGATACCGACTCTTTTGACAGGGTCTATTCCAGGTGTTCTCCTGGGAAGCCGCCTCGCGACCCGCATTCCCGCGCGCCCGCTGCGCACGGGCCTCGCGGCCCTCCTTCTGGTTACCGGCTATTCCATGTTCTAAATACCAGAAAATTAGTGTGAGCCACTTAAGTACAAAGCCTTAGTGGTTGTTTCAGAGTGCTTCCAATCCTTGCTAGCTCGTCACGCTGGCACTCCGCTTGCATAAGCGATCTCCGTAACGTGAGCCGACTAACACTGACCCATCTGCGTACTCTCGAAGCCGAGAGCATCCATATCATGCGGGAGGTGGCGATGGAATTCGCCCGCCCGGTCATATTGTATTCCATCGGCAAAGACTCGGCGGTGATGGTGCGGTTGGCGCAAAAGGCCTTCCACCCCGGGAAGATTCCCTTTCCTCTTCTCCATATCGACACGACCTACAAATTTCCGGAAATGATCGCTTTCCGAGATAGGTTCACCAGCGAGATTGGAGCGCGCCTAATCGTCCACACGAACCGCAAAGCGATTGAGGATGGGGCCAGCCCGTTCCGGCTAGGCACCCAAAAGTGTTGCGGACTGCTGAAAACTCGCGCTTTGCTTGAGGCCTTGGCGGACGGCGGATTCGACGCCGCGTTCGGGGGCGCCCGTCGAGACGAAGAAAAATCCAGGGCAAAAGAGCGTATCTTCTCCTTCCGCGATCAATACGGCCAGTGGGACCCCAAGAACCAGCGCCCGGAGCTGTGGAGTCTCTATAACAGCCGCATCGACAAAGGCGAGAGCATCCGCGTTTTTCCCCTTTCAAACTGGACGGAGATGGACGTCTGGCAATATATCCATATCGAAAACATCCCCATTGTCCCGTTGTACTTCGCCAAGGAGCGATCCGTGGTTGTGCGCGGTGATTCCCTGCTGCCGCTCGATCACAATCCGCCGCTATTGGCGGGAGAGCAACCCCAGATCGTCCGATCACGGATGCGATCGCTCGGCTGCTCATACTGCACGGGGGCCATTCGTTCGGACGCCGACACGGTGCCCAAGATCATCCAAGAGATGATGCTGTTCCGCCGTTCAGAGCGTGAAAATCGCGTCATTGATCATGACCAGGAAGGCTCGATGGAGCTTAAGAAGAGAGAGGGCTATTTCTGATGAGTGCAGCGGGGCTGCAAGCGGCGCTAGCGGCCGATGTGGAAGCGTTCATTACGCTGAACGAAGAGAAGGATCTCCTACGGCTGTCGACAGCCGGCAGTGTGGATGATGGTAAATCCACGCTGATCGGCCGGCTGCTCTACGATTCCAACGGGGTCTACGAGGACCAGATTGCCTCGGTGCGGCAGGCCGTCAATCGCTCGTCCAACCCTTTCGATTTAGCTATGCTGACGGACGGCCTGCGGGCGGAGCGCGAACAGGGAATCACCATCGACGTCGCCTATCGTTATTTCTCGACGCCCAAGCGCAAATTCATTATCGCGGATACGCCTGGGCACGAGCAGTATACGCGTAACATGGCGACAGGCGCGTCTACAGCGAATCTGGCGATCATCCTGGTGGATGCGCGCAACGGCGTGCTGCAACAATCGCGGCGCCATGCGTTCATTGCCTCGATGCTCGGGATTCAGCACATCGTGGTAGCAGTGAACAAAATGGACCTGGTCGCCTACAGCGAAGAAGTGTTCGAGCGGATTCGCGCTGAGTTCGCCGACTACGCGTCGCGTTTGCAAGCACCCGATCTTCACTTCATCCCAATCAGCGCGCTCAAGGGCGACAATGTTGTCACGAAGAGCTCTAGAATGCCGTGGTTCGACGGTTCCAGCCTGCTGCACTATCTCGAGACTGTGCACGTCGCGAGCGACCGTAACCTCACCGAACTTCGGTTCCCGGTCCAGTGTGTGATCCGACCAGATTTGGACTTTCGCGGTTATGCTGGCCAGGTTGCCTCAGGCGTGATCCGGCCGGGGGACCCCATCATGGTGTTGCCGTCAGGGCGCACAAGCCGCGTGCGGTCCGTCGTTTGTTACGAGGGCGAGCTGGACCATGCGTTCCATCCGATGTCGGTCACGGTCTGCCTGGAAGATGAGATTGATATCAGCCGCGGCGACATGCTGGTGCCACCCTCTCACCCGCCACATGTAACTCGCCGAATGGACGCACGCATGGTGTGGATGCACGAAGGAGAACTGGAAATCGGCCGAACCTACCTGCTCAAACACACTACCCAGACCGCGCACGCTACGGTTCAAAACGTACGCTACCGCATTAATGTCAACTCCCTCGAAAAGGAAGGCGCATCGACTCTGGGCCTTAACGATATCGGAGCCGTAGTGATCGAGAGCCGGAAACCAATCTTTTGCGATCCGTATCGCCGCAACCGCGCCACAGGCAGTTTCATCCTGATCGACCCGGTGACAAATGCCACCGTGGCGGCGGGAATGATCACCGGCCGGGAACCCGGCCGAACTATAGCGCCCATTCCCGGCGCGCAGTCGCCGTCGCCCGGCGACGCACGAATCACGCGCATTGAGCAGCAAGCGCGAGCTGGTCACGCCGCTGTTACCATTTGGCTGGAAACCTCTCCTGAGGTGGCTTATCGAGTGGAACGTTTCCTATTTGATAGCCATTGCCGGGTGCATGCGATTATAGCTTCCGAAACCATGCCGCACACTGCCGCAGTCGCCCGGGCGTTGAATGATGTGGGAGTCATTGCGTTGATCTGCGGTTTATCCGACACGGAATTGCGGGAACAAACGCGGCAAAGTGTTGGCGAAACGAGCTTCCTGTGGATTCAAGGTCTGGAAGAAGAGAAGACCGACGAAGCCACGAATCGTATCCTCCAGATCCTCAAAGAGCAAGGAGGAGTGCCACAGTTGGATTGAACGGAAGGCAGGCTCAAACCAATGAGGCTGCGGCCGGCTGGCCGTACCCGACAACACGGTGTGACCAAAGCCGAGCGCAACCATCCGGATCGGAATCCGACCCACTACAACTTTGCGGCATTCCTGCTTCAGCCCCCAGAGCGGACGATGGGAGCGCACAGAGGCGCATAGAGCCTACAGTCCACTGACGCAGGGCTTACCCGAAGCAGCATTGATTACTCTCTGAACATCAATGACATTGCAGGTACCCTTCTGGTCCAAATCTGCCGAGGTACAAGGCGCTATACCTATGGCTTGATTGACGGCTAGCTGAACGTCGATTACGTTCACCGTCCCGTCGCTGTTGAGATCGCACGAAGCAGAAGTAGTCGAGGTCCGGGGCTGCGCCGTCCAGCTCGCTCCATTCCACTGCTTTGCGTAGATCTGCCTCAAGCTGCCGTATTTGACTTCACCCCAAACGGCGAAGGGCTGGCCACCCACGACTGCCACACTGACCCGTTCTGCACTGCCCAAGAGGGTATCGGCGTTCAAACTGCCACCCAGAATGGTCCAGGACCCGTTGCTATACTTCCTAACGTAGGTCTGAGCGGTCTGGCCGAGATTCTGTTGCTCCACCCACCCGAGATACAGGCTGCCGGTAGCGGGGTCGGCAACCAACGAAGGCCGGAAAGCCCAACCTGTATTCGTATCGTTGTTCAAGCTGCCTGAGCCAACTAAGCTCCAGGACGAGCCGTTCCACGTCTTGACGTATACCTGGTTGTTACCGGACTGCGTTCTTTCGGTCCAGGCCACATACGGCTGACCATTCGAGTACACAATCGATGCGTCATTTGCGTAGCCCGATGGATTAACATTCAAAGAGCCGCCCAGCGAAACCCAGGCTGAGCCATTCCACTTGTCCACATAGACTTGAGGCGGGCTATCCGCCTGCAAGCTCGAGCTCATGCTGTATTCGGTCCAGGCCACATATGGGTTGGCGCCATCGCTCGTCAGAGACACCGAGTCTGCATGAGGGCTCGATACAGCGCTATAGGGACTGCGATTCAAGGGTCCACTACCGACTTGTGACCAGACGCTGCCATTCCACTTCTTGACAAATAGATTCTGACACCACGGGTAACACGAACGATCGATTTCCTCGAAACCGATGTATGGCGTATTGCCAACGGCTGCTAACTGGGAGCGGCCGGAAATATTTGCTCCAACCGCTTTTACGGCTCCTACTGCACCGCCGACCCACGCTTGTCCGTTCCAATACTTGGCATACAGACTGTTGGGCGTCAACTGGCCAT
>DATLVQ010000248.1:0-2215 GCA_035577325.1 Bryobacteraceae bacterium
CCATGGCGGTATAGTCGACGGTATCCTTGAGCCACACGTTGCGGTCGAACATGTACCAATTCCTCGCCAGGTAACCGGTAGCGCGTATGATATCGGGATTGTTCGGCGCCAGTTCGTCACCCGCCAGCATTTCGACGATCATCTCGTCGTAGCTTTTGTCCTTGTTGACGGATTCGATGATCCAGTCGCGCCAGTGCCAGATGTGCCGCTGGCTATAACGAACCTGGTTCTGCGCGCGCCATCCGTACCAGTCGCTGTAGCGCCAGATGTCCATCCAGTGCCGTCCCCACCGCTCGCCATAGCGCGGGCTGGCAAGCAGCTTGTCCACGACTCTCTCGTAGGCGTCTTTCGAGTTGTCGGCGAGAAACGCGTTCATCTCGGCGGGCGTTGGCGGAAAGCCGATCAAGTCCAGATACACGCGCCGAAGTAAAGTACGCTTGTCGGCCGCCGCGAGCGGCTTGAGTCCTCGCTTTTCATGCTCGGCGGCGACAAATGCGTCGATCGGATTGCGCACCCAGGCCCGATTTCTGACTTCAGGTAGCGGCGGGCGCTGGGGCTGTTTGAACGCCCAATGATTCAAGGCGGCTTTGCCGGCCGCCAGAGGCGCGTCGTACGGCGCACCCGCATTGATCCAGTCGGCTATTTGAGCGATGGCGGCATCGGGAAGTTTCTGCCCGCCAAACGGCATTCCGGGCTGCTCCAGATGAGCAATGCGTTTATAGAGCACGCTCGACTTGGCATCTCCCGGAGTTACGACCGGACCCGTGTCACCACCCCGCAGTAGTGCTTCACGGGTGGAGAGATCGAACCCAGATCTCTTCAATTGCGAGTTGTGGCACTTAACGCAATTCGCCTCGAGCAGCGGCTTGACCGTTTTGCGGAACGAAGCCAATTCCACATTCCCGGCTTGCGCAAACGGTACGCCCGCCTTGATCCATTCCGCGATGCGATCAATGGATTCCTGTGGAAGTCTATCGCCCTTGAGAGGCATGTGCGGATCGGCTTCGTGTGCTACTAACTTATAGAGCAAGCTTGCTTTAGGGTCGCCAGGAACCACCGCCGGGCCATGTTCACCACCGTGCAGCAAGTTATCGCGCGTCGAGACATCGAGCCCTGCACTCTTGGATTGGGGGCCGTGGCACGGCAGGCAACTTTTCTGGAGGACCGGCTGGATGTAATCGCTGTAGAGCGTTTCGGCCGGAGTCGCCGGCGGCTGGGCCAATATTGCGACTTGAAATAGGGCGGTAAGCGCGACCCCTTTTAGAAGTATATCCGCATCCTTGATGAACATAGGCGCGCGCTCCCGCAAGTTATTGATAATACTATACTCTACTTGAAGAGGATCCTGTCAATGCGCTGTCCAGAATGCTGAACCTTACTAAATCAGTTCCTTCAGCGGTTCGGCAGTCCGGTCGTCGAGGGCGTTGGCGATCTTGACAGGCCGTCCGGCCGGGCTCATATACTCCTTTTCCCAGTCGATTCCGAACGCTTTATAAATCGTCGCGTAAATATCGCCCATGCTGACGGGGCGTCCAACGGGATCGAAGCCGCGCTCATCGCTGGCTCCGACCACCTGACCGCCGCGAATACCGCCTCCGCCCAGGGCGAGGGACCAGCAGTTTGGCCAATGGTCGCGGCCGAGCGCCGGATTGAGTTCGGGTGTCCGGCCAAACTCGCCCATGGCCAGGACGACCGTGGAATCGAGCAGGCCTCTTTCCTCCAGATCTTCCAGAAGGATGGAAAGCGTACGATCGAGCGGGGGCGCCAGGCGGTCGCGGTGTCCTTGATCGTTGGCGCTGTGCGTATCCCATGAATTGGCGTGAAAACCAGCGGTCGTAACGAAGCGCGTTCCGGCTTCCACTAGCCGCCGAGCCAGCAGTGCGCTTTGACCGACGGAATCCCGCCCATAGCGGTCGCGCAGTTTCTCGGGCTCCTTCGAGAGATCGAATGCATCGCGGACCGCGGGGGTCAGCAGCATCTGCCATGCCTGGGCGCTGAAGCGATCCATATTGGCGTGTTCGGCCGAGGATATGAGGCTGCGATAGCGGCGGTCGACGACTTTCAGGAACTCCTGCCGGTTTTCGACGGCCTTTTCAGACACGGATTTCGGCAGGCTCAGATCCGCAACGCGGAAGTCCTTCTTACTCGGATCCGGGATGCACATCGGATCATAGTCGGCGCCAAGAAATGCCGAGCGGAAATATTCTTCGTACTG
>DATLVQ010000249.1:0-2357 GCA_035577325.1 Bryobacteraceae bacterium
TCCGATGCCGCGCAGCAGGGCGGAACTCTTGCTCACGCTGGCGCGCTTTGCATTGCGAGACAAGTCAGTGGTTCTTCTTACCCAGGGCTTGGGCACGCAGCCGTTTCACAACAAGATCGTTCTACTCGTGAATGAGTGGACAAATAGCGCGGCGGAAATGGTGGCTAGCTTCGCTGCCGAAAATCGGTTGGCGACGGTCGTTGGTAATAAGACCGCCGGGAATGTTCTTGGCGCCGTGAACTTTAGAGTTGGAGGCGGCTACTGGTTGCGATTGCCAATCTTCGGCTGGTACACGTCGCGAGGTGAATGCTTGGAAGGCAAAGGAGTTACGCCAGATGTGGTGGTGGAGGTTGATCCTTTCCTGTTGAACGCCGGCATTGATCAGCCGATGCAGAAGGCCCTTGAGATCCTGAGCGGCATAACAGGACGAGCCGCTGACGTTTCAACTGCACGGGGTTGATGCAACTCACCGTCACGAGGCTCATCTGAAAGAGGGCCGCTGCCAAGCTCGATTCGTATCTCGCGAAGAAGACCGAAACCACACGGAAAGGGCCGCAGCGCGAAAGTTGGCACACTACAGGCACACAAAGAGTGCCTCAACGCGGGCTGAGAGCACGGCCAAATAATCGCCGTAAGTTATTTGTGTTGTTGGTGCCCGGGGCGGGACTTGAACCCGCACTCACCTTGCGGTGAAAAGGATTTTAAGTCTCGGTGTCCGCCGATCCTTGGATTCGGCTGCTCACCCTGCGTCGGCGTCCTGCTTGCCTCGCCATCCGAATTCGGTGGGAGCCCGCAATGTCTTGTTGAACGGAACCGTTCGTTTTCGCCGGTTCGTTCCTCCGGCACCAAGGTAGACCGCTCGCGGCAAGAAACGGCAAGGATAATAGCGCATTTCTCCACTATCGGCATGGACATGAGCCGAGCAGCAGAAAGAGCGAGAAGTAGCTTACCTCGCAAAATGATGCTGGATACTCGCACGATTACGGGTTCCAGTCGGCGCAATTATGGGAATAGCCTCAGCAAGAGCCGCGGCGAGAAGCATTTTCTGTCCAGCTTCCATACGACACCTACTTCGCGCCTGTTGTGTAAATGCTCAACCCGATCTCACGTAGATCTTCGCTGGTGAACTGCAGCTCCAGACCGCGGCGGTCGCATAGCGTTCGGTCGCAGCCACTACATCCACCGCTGCTGCCAAGGCCTGTAGCAGGAACTGCCCTTGGCCGGTTACCAGAAAGCCTTTGGCCTCGTTGCGTGGACTCGGCCAGTGAGCATTTCCGTTTGCCGGCGTTGATCCGGCTCCGCCGCGGCGCTGAGCCGGCGCTGTGCCGTTCGGCTGGTGATCGCGCCTTTGAGGATTTCGATCTCCGCTTCCGTCTCTCCCAATCACCCACTCGATGGTGCGCCGTGTTCCGTCTTTCTTCTCCGCCTTCGTGATCGTGAACAGTTCGCCCCGTCCGATTCGGAGCTTGTCAATTTTCCTTTTGACGATGGGTGGCACATACATGACGCGGCCATCGGTGAGCGTGTAGACGACTTGATCACCGTAGTGCCCAGTCACTTCCTTGCCACCGTTGTACTTCAATGCGACGTCGATCGGGACGTTGGTTTGAAATTGAACTTTATCGCTCATCTCACACGTCTCCTTCTTTCACCGCGGCAGACGGACGCCCGCGACTAAGCACTTGATCGATCGGGCCGGGCTTGAACCATAGGTCCCGTTCTACCGGCAGGCCCAGCGGCCCGAGCGCTCTCGCAATTTCGCTCAGCAGAGAATATCCCCGCTCCGCTTCGAGTCCGATCACCAATCCGAAGAGGAGCCAATCGCCGTCTTCCTGTTCTTCTCCCTCGGTGACATACCAGGTGAATGAGGAGTCGGGTGTGAACAGCTTGACGTGTGCGATCGGGGTCGGGCACGACTCTTGTGAATACAGCGGTGGCAGAGTCTTCCTCAGTTCCACAGGAAGCAGGTCCATGGGCTCCTTCTCCCTTTATTGAGCGCTCGCGACCGGAAATGGCGGCGAACGTTCCGTTGTGTTCGGGTCAATCTCAGAACAGCGAGAGTTGACAGTCCGATTCGACGACGAGGGGCCTTCGTCGAGGCGACTCCTTTTCGAGCCGCGCCCCAAAAACCAAGGACGCAGCCCTGTCATCGACTGCGACAACTTCGTCGAATGTTCCCTCGACCAGTTCCTCTCTGTTCTCTTCATTGGGCACAGATGAGGCTGGCAGTAGCCGAGCGTGTTGCTCTTGAACAGCCTTCCAAACGGCGGACGCCGATTCCCCTACTCCCCTTTGCGTGACCAGTTCGCGCGCCATCGCAGTGAGCACGTCGTCATCGTCTTCGATGCCCTGAAGAC
>DATLVQ010000250.1:0-15123 GCA_035577325.1 Bryobacteraceae bacterium
GGTCATCCACCATCCACAGCAGTTTCCACGTCTGGGTCTTCCACGGCGCGAGTTGGGTTGCCTTTTCTGCAGAAGCTAATGCACGACCGTAGTCCCCTGCCCGGAAGCTGAAGTCGGCGCGCTGAAACGGTATCTCCCAATAATGTGGATACAGCGATTGCGCCTGGGTAAGCACGGCTTCCGCCTCCTCGTATTTCTCCGTCCATTCATAGAAGCGGGCCAAGTAGCAAAAGTCGCCTGGCTCCCTCAGCTGATCATCGAGCACGATCTGGGCGAAGAATTCGGCAGGCCCCGGTACAATGACGCGCTTTCCGTCGTCCGTCATCCTGCCGATACAGAACCCATCTGCTATAGTCACGGCTCGAACCCGTTCGAGCCTGACCTTGTTATATCGCGGTACCGGATTCGTTGCCTGAACGTCGGCAATCCGCTTGAGCCAATCATCGCAGAACTTCAAGCAGCCATTGTGGTCGTTGACGCGGTCAAGACAGCGAGCAAAGAGGTAGGCCAGAAAAACGCGATCGGAGACATGTAGCGGCATCTCCTTCGCAGCGACGATCTCAGCTGAGCACTGATCGTAGGCCGTCATCGCCTCAAGCGCGATCGGCAATTGAAGCAGTACCTGAAGATATCGTGGATTCAGCTCCTTGGCTTCACGAAGAAGGCCCACGGCGTACTTCAGGTTCTTTACGGCCAGCGGCCAGTCGAGTTCGCGGATGCTTTCAGCGTACTTGCAGTGCAGAGCTGCCACTTCGTGCAAGGAGTGGACATCTCGCTGGTGCGACAGTCTGATTTTCGCCGTCTCCGCCGCCTCCCCGAACGCCCCCATCGCCGTTTGTGCCGTGAGGAGGTTGCCGATAAGATCCTGATCATTTGGGTACAGCCGCAATCCGTCGAGTGCGGTGCTCGCGGCAGCACGGTGGTCGGATTGCCTGATCTGAGCAAGTGAGAGATTGACGAAGTACCCGGCAGGTTTCTCATTGGCCGCCGAGAGGCACTCCAATGCCTTGATCGCCTCTTCGGGCCTAGCAAGAGCGGTCAAACACAGCGCGTAGTTGATCGCGACATGCTGGTTTAAAGGATAGTCTGGGACAGCCGTGACCATTTCGGGAACGAACAAACTGCCGTAGATTTCCGCCGCTTTGGTATAATCCCCAACCGACGTGAGTGCCTGCGCTTCCTGGATAAACTGCTCGATCTCGGAATGTTCGACGACGCGGTAAGTTCCCGCAGCGTTCCGTATGCCATTGTCTGATTCAACGTGAGCAAGGAACGCCCTTGCGCGCACCATGGGCATCGCATACCGCACGCTGGGGAGGTAGTTCCGGTAATGGATGTTCCATTTCTTGGCAGCCGCCGCCAACGCAAGGTTTAGCGAAGCGTAGTCAGGCAGCCTCTTCGCTGGATCTTTCTCCAGGCACTCGCGTATCAACCCCTCTACGCAAAACGTGGTCTTTTTGAAAAAACTTCCGAGCGGCGCTGGGGTCTCGAACAAGTGCTTTAGCACGACCTCTTCTGCTGTGCTGCCAGTGAACGGGCAACTGCCGGCTTCCCATTCATACATGAGGCAACCGAGGCTGTAGATATCCGTTCGGTGATAAGGTTCACGTCTCCCCGAAGCTGCTCCGGCGAGGCGTAGGAAACGGTGCCAAGGAACCTTCCCGCCGCAGTCAGCGCTGGATTGGCGCTAGCACGAGCGCCGGCCGGCGGGCGTTCTCCGGCATTGGGCATAGCGACGGTTAGTGGCCGAGCCAGGCCCCAGTCAGACACGAATGCCATATTGGCTTCATCGAGCAAGATATTGCCCTGCTTTAGGTCTCGGTGGATTACACTGTGTTGTTGATGCACCCATGCCAATGTGCCAACGACGCGCGCCATCACTGAGAAGAAGAACTCTGGGGACCGGTTTCTGAGGTGCTGCCTGAGGTCGCCACCCTGCATCCAGCGTGAACACACCATAGGAAGTTCATTGACCCGGGTGATGCAAAATGCCTCCACAACTCCGTCACAGGCCGACAGCGTCGTCCAGATGCGCATTTCGCGAAGGTACCGGTTCCAGGCATCAGGATCTTCGACGATGTCGTGCTTGATCATTTCAGCGCAAACGACTTTTCGCTCTGCACGACGCGGATGCACTCGCCCATGCCACCTCTGATGATGCGATCAACCCTGAACTCCGGCGAGGACAATCCAAGGCGATCGGCTAATTCAGGGAGTCTTACGATTTGGTCCGGGCTGAAAGCCATGTGCTTCCGGGATAACTTCTGGGTGAACCGACCATTATACGTTTTGTACACTTCACTGATCCCCCAGGGCCAATTGGCGCGAAAAGTTTACGCCTGATTTTGTCGCTGCCCGCAAGGGCATAGGACTTGACCGCTTCTACATCATGTCGTGAGAACAGGATTCATCGACGCTTCATGTGGACGAGAGGTCGCTATGCTGGACTTCTGTAGGCAGTGTCCCGCGGCGGCACGACCGGCTAGACTAACTACTGGGGACGCAGAACGGCCTTTCCGCACTGCCGACAGGTGAATGCGAGCATTTTGGAAAAGCCCGAGAACAGATTTACCGACCCGCAATGCGGACACATTTCGCTGGCAACTTCGAGGGCGATTTCCAGCCCTGTCAGCGTCTGCCACACATTCGCCGCAGGAACGCTGCGGAGCACAGTACCGCATTCATTGCAGACAATATCAGCCTGATCCCCGCGAATGACGGCGTTCAGGCAGCCGCAACAGTCGGGATCGCCAAAGTCTGAATGCGGCAGGGTTGTTCCGATGTGGCCTTCGAACCCCGACCCGTTGCAGACAGGGCAATCGCGCGGCCCGGTGAACGGAGCAACGTCACCATAACCGTACGCGCAGCCCGTATAATTGCCGTCGCCCAGAGGGATGCCTCGACACCGCGGCGGCAGCGGTAACGGACGCAACTCTGGCTCCTCTTCCACGTGTCTATTCTCCCCCTGGGCCGCCCGGGCAATCCGCACAAGGGCGAGTCCAGGCCACACCACCTTATATATAGCGCTACGTCCGCTCAATTCTCATCCCGGCCAGCTCTCAATGATCGGCCAACCCGCAACTCCCGTCCTAAGACCTACCTGCATGGAGATCCGAACAGACTCACTGCACGCGGCGTGTTTCAGGACGTAACCCGTTGAATATCAGGAGGTTCAACATGCAAGTACGAATATCGCCGACGCTAACCGCGAATCCGATCCTAACACTGGAAGATCTTGGCTTGGAGCGAAGCGTCGGCTTAGACCAAGCCGGCCGAGGGCTGGCGGAGCGTTCCGAAGCTCAAATCGTTCGTTGGGTTCAGTTTCCGGCCGGTGCCCTCTTCTTCACTCTGGTCCCGGGCGATCCGGAATCCGGTGCAGTCTACGTATTCGACCGCAGGAACGGGGTGTTCTACCTCGTGGACTTCAACGACCAGAAATGGGGCGGCTACAGTCTGGCCGAATACGAGGTGCTGGAACGGACGTACCGGCTGACCCTGCTGGCGCAGCGCCCGTGGCTGCTTGAACGGAGGTTTGACCAGCGAAAGGCGAGCTGACCGACAGCCTGGCCCGTTCATTTGCGCGGGTTTTGAATTCGGGTTATGAAAGAGCAGGACGAAACGAGAAGCCGCTATGCTCAAGCGCTATCAGGCAACTTCCACAAATGTGGAGGACTACTGGCAGCTGTTCGTGAATCGGCGAGCCTACGTTCTCCAATCGATGCGGCCGCACGCGGAAAGCGGCCGCTATTACTATTTCCGGCCTAAGGCCGACAAAAACGGCGAGGCGCCCAGTCTGGCGGCTGAGACGGTCCGGCGACACCTGGAAGGTGATCTGACGATCGGCGTGTATGCGATGAGTCCGGCGACGCAACGGTGCAAGTGGATTGCCATGGACGGGGATTATAAGGACTCGCTGAAGCATCTTTGTGAACTGCAGTGGGAACTGCAGCAACAAAAGGTGGAGGCGGCACTGGAACAGAGCCGGCGCGGCGCCCACCTTTGGATTTTTGGCGAGCAGCCGCTCTTGGCCCGTCAGTGCCGGCTCCTGATCTCCGGCCTGGCTCAGAAACTGGGTATCCCGGTAAAAGGAGCGGGGACGGCCGAGGGAATCGAGATATTCCCGAAACATAACGAGCTGAAGGATGGCGACTTCGGAAATGCCATCCGTGGACCGCTGGGAATTCACCGCGCGATCAGCGCTCGGTTCTGGTTCTACGGCGCCGATTACAACCTCGACAATCAACTGGCTTTCCTCAAGCGCGTGACGAAGCTGTCCGAGGAGCAACTCGGAGTTCTGCTCCAGAAGTTGGGACAGCCGAGCGAAGAGGAGAAGAAGGAAATCAAGCCAACTCCACGTTGGCAATACCCGGCACAACAAAGGCAGTTTCACATCCTGGATCATCTCCAGGTACGGCGGAAGACGGGGAGAAACTGGATCACGCGATGCCCTTCATGCGCCGCGGCGGGGCGAGACAAGAGCGGCGACAACCTGGCGATCTCGGTTGACGAACCGCAGAAGTACATCTGCTGGGCTGGTTGTAGCAAGGAGATGATTCGAGCGGCTCTGGGATGCCCGATTCCGGAGAAACGGGAAAGTGCGTATGCGGTCGGATAAGTGGAATTCTGTCGCAGCCGCAACCCTGATGACGTTGATCGCGATGTGGCGGTTTGTCTGTTCGGCGGCCTTGGGCGTGACTGGGGAAGGGTTCTGAGATGGAGCTTGAACCTGCCAATTGGAAGCCATTAGAACTCCTGATCGGTTCTCGGTGCGCGGAGTTCATGTGGATGTGGCGGGAAAACGGCCTTGAGCATTACAAACACATCGACAGCCGCAGATACTTGATCCTGGACGCCGAAGGGCACTGCTACGGCCGGCAGGGTGACCAGTTAGTGCGCGTTGATTTCCGGGAAGAATTCCGCCGGGTTACAGAGGCAATCGGTGTCTGACGTTTCGATTGAGTCGATGGCCACGGCTGGCGCTATTTTGGCTTTTCTTTTCGCGGCGGCTGCTGGTATCACAAGCCGACGCGGCATTCAGCTGATCGTAATCGGGATGCTGTTCTCGTTGTTGCCACATGTCAGCGGGGTGAGAAGCACGTGGATTGCCGGCCAGAGAGGGAGTCATGAGCGAAGTGACACAAGGCGAGTTGAACGGACCGATAGCGGTTCGGAAATGGATTGGGGATGTATCAGCAGACCGAGTCGGGCAAGTGTGGAGAGCGGAGGACCACGAAGCGCTCTTGCGAACGATGCGCGCTGCCGATGAGCTCACGCTCGCGCTCGTAGCGCTCGCTCGACGCGAGGCCCTGGAAGCGGGTTTGGGAACGAACGAAAGGATGGATCTCGATGGAATCCGATCGACGACTGAACCGGTGGGGGTTAACCTTCACGCCCACGGTGATTAACCGCTTGCGCAAATTGGCGATCTACGGACAACCCCAGTTGAGCCTGGAACACCAGGGACGAGCCAAACGATACGTCGTACGCGGTGTGGAATCGGGCGGAGCCACCGACGACGTTGGCTATTACGTTACCTTCGCCGGGGAAAGCGGGGATGCCCTCGCGTGGTTGCAGACGCTCGATTCGCTCACGGTCAACGGGCCGCATGCCGTCGTCATCGCGCCCGTGCTGACGCGGATCGAAATGCTCCGAGTAGCGCGGACGTACGAACTTTGCATCACACGCCACAAGCCCGTCGCAGTTGAGGCACGGCAACGGCCAAAGCTCGAAGCCGAAGAAGTGTTTCGCGCGAAGCAGGGCTATCTGGCGCTGGAACTCTGGGGCAAGGACAAGGAGTTGAGTGGTTGCGTGAGGCCGCAATTCTTCACCAGGTCTGGCGAAGAAATCGAATTGCCAAGTGGGTTTTACGAGGCGGTGAAGGCTGCTACCCGCGGTGTGAATTGTGTGGCCTGTTCACATCCACACTTCTCGCGGCTTGTGGCGCAACAACAACCACCACCACCGGCACGCGAAGAAGAACAAGGAACCGCAATATCCGCGGATGTAGTGTGCCTGGCGCATGGAGTTTAAGGCGCAAGGAGATCGCGTGAAGAAGCCAGTGATTAGTGGGCTGATATTGCTCAGTATTGGTGCCCTTCTCCTATCCGGATGTGGGCTGCGGCAGTGCCTCCACACCACGATGGAATGCGAACCGGACCGCACTGAAAGAGAGAAACCGTGCCGGGAGTTCGGCGGTCCGACGACAGGATGCCATTCCACTACGCCCGGAGCCTATCTAGTGAATTGAGCGATCCCTCTGAAATCGCCGGAGGCGGAGGGCGGGAGGTGGACGATGTATTTGCAAATGAAGCTCCGCCACTACGATTGCGCCGACTGCGGGACGCCGTGCAAGAGTACGTCTCCCAACGCCGTGCGATGCCCGAAGTGCGCGAAGGCGTGGGAGAAAGAGCGGAACCGGCAGAATCAGCGGAGGAGATACCAACGGTTGATGGCGGCACGGGCGGGCAGGTTGATCGCGAATCGGGCCGCAGGGTTCGTGGTCGAGAATTCGGGAATAGCGCGGAGGCAACGATGACTATTGGAACGAGATCCGTCCTGTACGGTGCGCATTGCGCGGTGTTGCACCCCTGGTTCCTCGCGGTCGCCTGGTCCAAATTGTACGGCTTCCCCTGGGACGTCAGGTTGTGGGCCAGCTTCTGGTTGCATGACATTGGCTATATTTCGAAGCCCAACATGGACGGAAGCGAGGGGGAGACGCACGTGGAACTCGGCGCAAGAATTATGGGTCTGCTTTTCGGTGAGTCTTGGGCTGTGTTTACAGCCGCGCATTCGCGCTATTGGGCGAAACGCAACGGCCGACAATTCTCACGACTCTGCGTGGCCGACAAGCTGGCTTTCGTGCTCACGCCCGCCTGGTTGTATCTGCCGATGACAAGGGCGACCGGGGAGTTGTCGGAATATATGCTGCGCGCTAAGGAGCGACAGGCCGGCAGTGAGCATTTTACGGACTACGAATCCACTCGACTCAATTCTGCTGACGCGCGGGAATGGCTGCAGGGCCTGAAGAGCTACACGCGGCGCTGGGTCAAGGAACACAGAAACGGCGGGGCAGACAATTGGACAGTCGGAGCCTGTGCCGAGTCCACGGCCTCCATTCGTTGACTGTATTGATCAGGTAGCGTGGACGTTCCCAAAGACGTTGAGGGCTGCGAGCTGTAGCCGAGGCCGTGGGCGAAATCGAAACTCACGCCTGATCTCTCCGGCGACACGACGCCTTCCGTTTAGCAGAAACCTGTCGAAAAGAGACCCCCCATAGCACAGTGGAACCTTTTGAGGCCGCATGCGGCCATAGGTTCGAAGGTTCGCGGTTCCTGGTAACCCGCGGCTGCCGGTATTGGGTAACCGATGCCGGTTCTCCCCATAGGCACGGCACCAGGATAGGCCGTGTCACCGGTTTCTTGGCGGTGGGACTGAAGCATGTTGACGTGAGGTGGGAAATGACAAGGAAACAACGCCTGGCTTGCGGCGCCGCAATTCTGCGGAGCATCGATGCACTCCGGCAGCGCACGGGGAACCGCAACGAACTCCTAGCACTGGAACAGGCAATTGTGGATCGGGAGCTGATCGAGCTCGACACACGCGAGCTGTGTGATGAAGAGCGTGAACTCGCCCGGGAGATCGCGTTAGGAAGCCACATGTGCCGACAGCCACGAGGGACACGGGAGCGCTTTATGAGAAGGATCTGCGGAGGGCAAACCGATGAACCGGATCGAGCTTAGCGGCAATTCCCAAGGGAAAGGCCGAAACGGCTATTTCCAGCTTCACAGCGTGGAACTGATGAACGTTCCGACCGACCCAGACGGCCAAGTGCTGAACATCGATTTCTACCCGAGGCGGCGCGTCAACTGTGTTGGCCCAGCGCGTCTACTGCTCACCGTGGAGGACGCTACGAAACTGGCGCAATTCCTCGGAGAGGCAGTTGAAAGCAGGCCTCCGGTGGCCAACATCGAGCACGGAGTGCTGGCGTGCGAGTGCGGACATCGAGGTACTCCTCGTCTCGAAGAATCGGGTTACCAAGTCTCTCACGCGCTGATAGAAATCGTCGGCGACACGATCATAGCGAGCGGTTGGGATGGATCAAGCCGAGCCGTGTCGGAAGAGGGCGACGCGTACTGGTTGATGTGCGATGGGTGTGGGAAGCTGCATCCACTACCGCCGGAGCTGCATATCGACTGGCGATAAGGTGCTCCGTATCGTAACGGCGAAGGCGCATTACCGGGAACTATGTCCCAGCGCGTCTTCGCCAGTGATCGCGGAAGTGGCGGACCCTCCGGGTCCGAAGAAGCAGTCGAATATTTCGAACAAAAAGGAGAATTCAATGGCTGAGCGCAGTGTGAACAAAGCAATCCTTGTCGGAAGACTGGGCGCCGATGCAGAAACCAGATTTACCCAAAACGGTACCGCTGTTTCGCGGGTGTCCCTGGCGATGAATCGCCAGTGGACGGATTCCGACAAACAGGTGCACGAAGAGACGGATTGGATGTCGATTGTGATCTGGAACAAGGAGAATTTGGCCACGTACCTTACCAAAGGCTCCAAACTGTATGTAGAAGGGCACCTGCAAACGCGCTCCTACGACGACAAGGAAGGCGTGAAGCGGTACGTCACAGAGGTCGTGGCGGAGAACCTCGTGTTGCTCGGTGGAACCGCAAGCAGCAACTCCAACGGCAACGGTGGAGGTGGGAGAGAAAGATCCGCACGTCGTCCGACCCCAGGCAAGCCCTCGAATGGTCACCGCGATCGCGCACCGGAACCCGCAGAACAGGGCCTGCAAGACGACGATGTACCGTTTTGAGCGAACTGTTAAGTCACGCTCAGTCCTGCGGGTGGAAGACCCGTCCCAGCAATTGACCAGTTCGGCTGGGTAGCTATGGCGTACGTATGCGGAGCAATCCAAATGCGGAAGCAACGCCGATCAACGTGTCCCCAGGGGCTTGGAGGCAAATCCCGGTCCAGATCCAGTCTGTGGGAGCGAGCAAATCTGCAGCCCGTAACGCAAGTGAACCTCATAAGTGTCGTTAACGTCAACCCGACGGATATTGCTGGAAGAGTCGGGATTGGAGTTGCCGAGTCCTTAGAACGGGGACGAAGGCTGACACCGCTGCTGAATCAATTGGTCACGAGAAGGCAGCGAGGACTCCCGGCATATAGAGGATGGGATGCAGAGAAGGATGAGTGTGAAACAGTTGAAGCCCTACTCCATTCCGCCACCACAGCGGATAAGCGCGGGTATAAGGTGTTCGCCGAAAACGCGCGCGACGTGGAGATAGGGATTCGGAGGGGTCCATAGTACCGGCGATGGGCAAGACAACATAACTTGCCCGAAGGGAAGGGACCCTGCCACTGCGAGGCAACCGGAAGAGGAAGCACTGAATGATTGCCCAAAAGGCTATACACATTCCGTTAGAAAGGGTGCTAGTACTCCAACGGAAGCTATACCGTGCAGCCAAGGATAACCCGCAACGGAGGTTCGGGGCGCTGTACGACAAGGTCTATCGGGAAGACGTCCTGATGCAGGCCTGGTTCAACGTCAGAGCAAATCGGGGCGCGGCCGGTATTGATGAGCAAACGATCGTGACCGTGGAGCAGTATGGCGTACAACGTCTACTCGGGGAATTGGCAGAACAGCTTCGTCAGAAGCGCTATCGGCCAATGCCTGTGCGCCGCGTATACATACCGAAACCCGACGGCCGGCAACGGCCACTGGGGATTCCCACGGTGGCAGACCGCATTGTTCAGGCGGCTGTCAAAATCGTAATCGAACCGATATTCGAGGCAGGCTTCGCGGATTTCTCCCATGGCTTTCGGCCAAAGAGAAGTGCGCACGATGCTCTCAGGGATATCTACAAGTACATCAACTTTGGGTGTCACTGGGTCGTCGATGCCGACTTGAAGTCGTAATTGGACTCATATTCACAATGCTCCTATGGTTGGTCGAATAGACCGGGTGGTGGTTCTACTACTCTGATTCGTAGGCCTTTACGCTGACCCTGTCGAACATGAAGAGCTTCGAGTTGGCCGCTCTTTACACGCTGCCACAGGGTTTGACGAGAAACGCCGAGTCGCCGCATGGCATCCACAACGGGCACGTAGTCTGGCGGTGCATGGTCCACGAATAGATTATGTAGTTCGGTAATCCGAATACGCCACGGTGCTCCTGTGGTGAGCTGTTCACCAGCGACGAGGCCGGCATTCAGCCAACGATGTAGTGTGGAAGCGGCCACGCCCAGGATCTTGGCCGCTTTACTAATGGGTAGCAACTCTCCGCCCGGAGACTCGCCCGACGGTGCCCAGCGAGGGATCGCGTGATTGCGTCGCAGGCTGCCGACCTGGTGCGCCGTGAAACGCTCGCCGTAGGCTGTCTTCCGACCTTGGCGATTGAGGATGCCGGCGATGATATCGTCTGGGTAATGAGCCGCTAGTCGGCGAAGAAGTGACAGCGTATCTTCATCGGTGGTCGGCCCGTGCACTTGATAGCGTTTCAAGGGCAGAGCCAGCTTTGTGATCATGCCGCCTCGCCAACGCAGCGTCAGATCGGCACGGCTTTCTTGGCGCTCCACTTTGAGGATCACTTCCTCGAGGAGTGTGCGGAGAAGTTCCTTTCGATCGCGGTCGGTCGTAGTCGGCGCAGTCCAGACTAGCCGCAGATCGGAACCGAGACGATTAATCCTTTGGCGTTCATCCTCCGTTAACGTGCGAGGGCGTTGTTGTTCCCGGCGGAGCAGTTCCGCTTCCGCCGTCGCCAATTTCTGCAGTCGTGTTTCCCATTCTTTTTCCAAGCCCCGGGCGACAAGTCTGTGTTCCGGATCCACTGCCTTATATTGCCGCTCGGCCCGTTCTGCCTCATAACGGGCGCGCTCGACTTCCAGACGCCACTGTGAAAGGGCGGCGTCGCGATTGGATTCGAGCTGTTCGATAGCGAGTGCGGTTGCCTCGAGTGCCGCCGGTGTCAGGGCTTCGAGAAAGGCGTTGGCGACAGCTGGATCGATGGTGAGAGCGCCCACGTTGAGGCAGAAGATGCCACGGCCCGCCTGGATCTGCTTATCGGCACAATAGTAGCGGGGCGTAGCGTTCGTGCCTTGATAAGCGATACGCAGCCGACGGCCACAATTTCCACAGACCACCAGGCCTTGCAGGAGTGCAGATCCTTCTCTCAAGGCGCGACCTGCCTGGTGGAGTTCAGCACGGATGTTGGACCGAAGGCGCACTTGAATGGCTTCAAACGTCGCCCAGTCGATGAAACCTTCATGATGACCGGGAAGAAACACAGACCACTCTTCCCGCCGCAGATGACGGATTCGTTTTCTGACGGTGCCATGCTCATCGACGTAGCTCTCGTTACGGGTCTTACCATAAACATATGCGCCAGCATACACCGGATTACTGAGCACGTTATAGATTGCAATGTAGGTAGGAGCGACCCAACGAAGTTGATGGCAGGTAGCGAGGGATGGCACGATGCCCAACGGGTGTTGGGGGAAGGACAACTTTTGCGAGCGGAACCACAGCCAGACTTGGCGTGCCGAGCCCAGTTCGGTGAACTTGGCAAAGATCGTGCGGATGCTACCGGTGACCGCTTCGTCAGGATGAAAACGAATTTCGCCCTCCTTTTCGCCCCATACTAATCCGACGGGTATGGCGCGACGCAGTTCCCCGCGCGCCGCCTTGTTACGGATCCCGCCATCGAGTCGTTCGCGAAGGACGTGCAGTTCTGCCTCCGACATGGTGCCTTTTAAGCCGAGGATCAAACGATCGTTAAAAAGCGCCGGGTGATACACGCCGTCGCTATCGGCGAGCAGGGTATCGGTGATAGCACACAGGTCGAGCAAGCGATACCAATCGGCATTACTACGCGCCAAGCGCGAGACCTCCAGCCCCAGAAGGATTCCGACTCGCCCCAGAGCGACCTCGGCATTCAAGTGATCGAAACCGGAACGTTTGACAAACACCTTGCCGGAGACACCGAGATCTTCGTCGATGGTGGTCACTTGACTCTTTGTCCAGCCCAGCGCAATCGCTTTGTCCACCAGGGCATACTGACGCGCCGTGGACTCGCGGTTGTTCTCCACTTGCGAAGGATGGGATTGGCGAATATAGACGATGGCCGCACGGCGCGTGTGATTCGATTTCACTTTGCTGTTATCAATCATGCTCTCTCTCCGGTTTCTGATTGGCGCAGGTTGCTTGGACGATCAGCCGTGCCAGAACTTGGATCGCCAGCGTTCTTGGTTCGTTCTCCAGCGTTTCCCATACCTGGGTTTCCGGAATGGGGATGTCGAGAAAGTTCAGCGTGCGTTGCAAGATAGTTGTTCTCCTCGCTCACAGATTTTTCGCCGTAGCCGTGCGAGGGAGTGCGGCGATTGAGGAGAGCATCTACGACAGCGAGTGCGTGAAGCAAGTCCCTCAGCGAACCGAGGTGGGGTTTAGGTTCGGGTGGGGCAAGCGAACCCTGCAGGAACGCGTCGAGGTCGGTCCATTCGGCCGGTATGAGGGAGCGACTTCCATTGGGCAAAATCAGGATCAGATGTAACTTGCCCTGGTAACGCCGTCGCCCAAAGACGGCCAGCGTTTTCCCTACAAACGGATGATGTGGACGAGTGATGGTGACATGCTCTGGCAGGTCCTTGAGGTGGGTAGTGTGTCGTGGGGTCCTTCGACACGATACCGCACGACAAGCTGATTAAGCTGGTGTGTCTACGGATTACCGACAAGTCTGTGGTCAAACTGCTGGTTCTATGGTTGGAAGCGGGTGTCATGGAGGACGGGACGATTACCCGGAATCCGGTGGGCACGCCACAGGGCGGAGTGATCTCGCCGTTGCTGGCTAATGTCTACCTAAATGCCCTCGACCAACTGTGGGTCCGGAACCATCTGGGGGATCGACGCAACGATGCGCATCTCATCAGATACGCAGATGACTGTGTGCCACGAGCACAAAGGGCCGAAAGGGCCTTGCAGTAGTGCGCAACTGTTTTACCGATGAGGGGAGGCCCCTCGGAACCGGCTTGCAGGAGCAGGTTCCAAACCACCTCCGGCGGCTGTGGTCAAAAGCCATGGTCGTGAGCACAGGAGGAAAAGGCCTGGGAAGAACCAGGTCAGGTGGCTGGCAAGAAGAGGACTGTGAAGGAACCACTGATGACGTGTCGAAAGCGTAGGGACGATGTCAAAACCGCAGGGGAGTCGTTACTGCGGGATCAGCTCCGGCGGGACCTGTTTACGGACGGAGCGGCATCCGGCATGAAGGTGGCCTGAGCTTGCTAAGAGGCGGTAGTGCGGAACGTGGGAACCTGGGACTCCGATGCAAACGGAGAAGCCGCAAGTGGAAGAACCACGAGGGCGAGAGTATGGAAGCGGAGCCCAGGGGCGGAGCAACCTGTAGTAGCGATGAAGTCCCCGACAAAAGGATGGAGCGAAGAGGTTGCGTTATGGAGCCTGATTCAATGAGCCAACCAGCAATGGGAGGAGCCGATGAGTAAGGCAAAGCCGTTCTGTATTTCCAAGCAGGAGGTCTGGGAAGCGTATAAGCGAGTAAAGGCGAATAAAGGAGCAGCAGGGGTCGACGAGCAATCGATTGCGGATTTTGAAAAGAGGTTGAAACCAAACCTCTATAAGATCTGGAATCGGATGTCGTCGGGCAGTTACTTTCCACCACCCGTGCGAACGGTGAAGATACCGAAAGCAAACGGTGGAGAAAGGAAGCTGGGCATACCAACTGTGTCGGACAGGATCGCGCAAATGGTGGTGAAGTCGAGACTGGAGCCAGAGGTGGATCCACTGTTCCATCCGGATTCCTACGGATATCGTCCTGGGAAATCGGCGCTGGATGCAGTGGGGCAGGCGCGACAGCGATGTTGGCGCTCTGACTGGATCATCGATCTGGACATCAAGGGCTTCTTCGACAACATTGACCAAAATCTGCTGATGCGGGCGGTAAAGAAGCACGCCAAGGAAAAGTGGATCGTTCTTTATATCGAGCGTTGGCTGCAAGCGCCAATACAAGAGGAAGACGGTCGGCTGATTCAGCGCGAGCGGGGCACTCCGCAAGGTGGAGTGGCCAGTCCTCTGTTAGCCAATCTGTTCTTGCACTATGCCTTTGATCGGTGGATAGCGGCGAAATATCCGCAGGTGCAGTTTGAGCGGTATGCCGATGATGCCATCGTGCATTGCAAGACTGAGGTGGAAGCCCAAGAGGTCCGGGCAGCCATAGCCGCGCGTTTAGAAGAATGTCGGTTGGAGCTTCATCCTGAGAAGACGAAAATCGTCTACTGCAAGGATGATGACCGGAGAGGGACGTACCCGAACGAGAAGTTTGATTTTCTTGGCTATACGTTTCGGCCGAGGAGGTCGAAGAATCGCAAGGGGAAACACTTCATCAACTTCAGCCCGGCAGTCTCTGATAAGGCGGTGAGGGCCATCCGGGCAGAGATTCGAAGCTGGAGTCTGCCAAAACGCAGTGACAAGTCTATCGAGGATCTGTCCCGGATGTTCAACCCGACCGTTCGGGGTTGGCTCCAATATTACGGGCGATACTATCGCTCGGCACTCTATCCGCCGATGCGGAAACTGGATCGAGCTTTGGCCCGCTGGGCCTATCGGAAGTATAAGAAGCTGCGCGGTCATCTGCGCAGGGCGACACATTGGATCGCGCGGATGTCACGGCGCGATTCACGGTTGTTCGCTCACTGGCAGATGGGCGTGCGGCGTGGCGCCATGGTGGGAGCCGTATGAGCTGAGAGGTTCATGTACGGTTCTGAGAGAGCCTCGGGGCGAAACTCCCCGGGGCTACTCACCTTGTGATTCTGTGCGCCAAAGATCCCGAAAAGTATCTCGGGATTGCCAAGCAACGGCTGGATCGACTGGGGCTCACTCTCAACAGTGAGAAGACCAAGATCAAGCACGTTAAAGAGGGATTTGATTTTCTGGGGCATACGTTCCGCCTAGCCCAGTCACGGGTTACCGGGAAAACGAAGTGCTTCGTGAGTTTCCGGTAGGGATGCGTGACGCCGGATAGCCTACCCTGTTAAGTTCACATTCAGTCGCGGAGGGGGCGGCTGAAGTGAACCGCAAAGACACACTGCCCATTCCCGAACCCATCCTGCAGTT
>DATLVQ010000251.1:0-7778 GCA_035577325.1 Bryobacteraceae bacterium
TCATGAACGAACCCTCTCGATTGATCGTCCCTGCCGCGCGCAAGCAGGCGCTCGAGCCTACGAGCGAGGCCGCGACGTTGATGCAAGTCATCTCCCGCGCCGCCGCAGATCCTACGTTCGACATCAACAAAATGGAGCGACTGATGCAGATGCACCAGCAGATCCAAGCGCAGAAAGCCCTCGAGGCCTTCAGCGCTGCGATGTCCGCCGCACAGGCCGAGATGGGGCCGATCTCCAACGATATGGAGAACTCGCAGACCAAGAGCCGCTACGCGAGCTATGCGCAACTCGATCGCGCGTTGCGGCCGATCTACACCAAACACGGGTTTGCTTTGTCCTTCAATGAGGGGGACACCGACAAGCCTGCACACGTGCGTGTGATCTGCAAGGTCTCGCATTCGGCTGGTCATGTCGAGCCCTACAAAAAAGACATGCCGGCCGATGGCAAGGGTGCCAAGGGCGGGGATGTGATGACCCTCACTCACGCGACCGGCGCCGCGCAGGCCTACGGCATGCGCTATCTGCTAAAAGGCATTTTCAACGTCGCCACAGGCGAAGGCGACAGGGATGGGAACACCGAGGAGTGCATTGGGCCGGGACAAGCGGCCGATATCCGCGCGCTTTTGAGCGAGGTCAACGCCAAAGAGGATTCGTTCTTAAGGACGATCAAGGCGAAGTCGATCGAGGAGATCCATGTCGGCGCGTACAAAACCGTCATCGGAATCCTGGAAGCCAAGAGGAAATCCAAATGATAGAGCAAGGCTCAGTCGAATGGCACCTGCAGCGCATCGGCAAGGTCACTGCCTCGCGCGTGGCTGATGTAACTGCGAAGACGAAGACGGGCTACGGGGCATCTCGCGCCAACTATCTGGCCGAACTCGTCGCCCAGCGCCTCACGGGCGTTCCATCGGCATCCTTTACCAACGCAGCGATGCAATGGGGAATAGACACGGAGCCTCAGGGGCGTGCCGCGTATGAGTTCTTCAAGGATGTGACGGTGGATCTGGCGGAATTCGTAGACCATCCGGCGATCGGATACTCCGGTGCATCGCCTGATGGCTACGTGGGCGAGGATGGTGTGGTCGAAATCAAGTGTCCGCTGACCGCGACCCATATCGAAACACTCCTCGGCGCGAGCATTCCTGAGAAGTACCGCGCGCAGATGTATTGGCAAATGGCCTGCACGGGGCGCAAGTGGTGCGATTTTGTCTCCTTCGATCCGCGCATGCCTGGGGCCATGCAGATGTTCGTCAAGCGTCTCGATCGCGATGACAACGAGATCGGACGCCTTGAGAACGAAGTGAGGCATTTCCTCGCCGAGATCGACAACAAGGTGACCGCGCTGCAGGCCCTCTATGGCGAGGCGAAGGCGGCTTAGATGGCGCGCATGTATCTCAAAAAGACGCTCACCGGGTTTGCCCCTGCGGATGAGCCGAGCTTGGAGATCGCGCGCAAGTTCAAACTGAACGAGGTCTACCGCGCGGATGTGGTGAAGCCGCGCAGCTACCAGCACCACAAACTGATCATGGCTCTCTTGAATCTCACGTACGCAAACCAGGAACTGTATGCAGACTTCGAGATGTTTAGGAAGGCCGTGGCCGTGGCGGCCGGTCACGTCGAGGAACTGGTCACGGTGGACGGCGAGATTATCAAGCTGCCGAAGTCCATCAACTACGACACCCTGGATGAAATCGAATTCACCAAGGTTGCCGGCGCGATGATGACGGTGTGCTGCAGGCTCTTGAAGGGCATTGGAGCGGCGGAACTAGAAGCCGAAGTCTCACGGTACGCCGATGAGAACTACGGCATGGCGGCGGCCGGATGAGCAAGCTAACCGAGCGCGCCCGCAATCAGCCCTGCACGATCCGCCTCGCTGGCTGTGATGGCGGTGGGGATACAACGGTTTTAGCGCACTACCGCTTGCAAGCTTTGGGCGCAGGAATGGGCCGAAAACCACACGACATCTTCGGGGCCTACGCGTGCGTGCGCTGTCACGATGCCGTCGATGGCCGGCGCACGATCCCGGAGTGTGATCGCACCGAGGTACGGCTGGCGCATCTCGAGGGCGTGCTTAAAACCATCCACCTGTTGATGGTGGCTGGGAAATTGAAGCTTTGAATTGGGAAAAGCCTGTGAGTGAACACAAAGAACTGTATGAGCGAGAGCACCGAATGAACTCCAAACTAATCACGGAAGCCGCCACGCTGCGCGCCGTTCACCAGGACGACAAGGCCATCATCTCCCGGCTTTCGACGGCACTGCGCGAGGCTTACCAGATATCTCACTACGGGCGCGGCTCCATGCAAGACATTGACGACGTGCTTGAGCGAGCGATCCGTGCGTCACAGTCTGCAAAGCCAGGTGTCGAATGAGTTTGTACTGCGTAGGGGTGCGCAAGCACGATGAGCGCGGACGGCAGGATACAAAGCTGCTGATAGAGGCCGACGATATCGATCAGGCGGCCGAACGCGGCTTGGAGTTTGCGCGGTCCACGGTCTATTTTGGCGCCAAGGCCGAATACGTCGAATGGTTTCAGGTATCCGGCGTCGAGACCCCTTACATCATGCAAACCGACGCTCCCATACCGAACAAGAAGTTGAGAAAGAAAAAGTGACAGCTTTGCAAAACGGAACTGAACATGGGCGTTAAGCGATTTGATTTGGTACGGGACACCGAACGGCGCGATAGCTGGCTAGAGGAATGCTATGGCGGACAGTACGTCAAAGCCTCCGACTACGACGCCCTCGCCGCCGAGCTGGCCCAGTCCAAGGATCTCGCCGAAGCACAGGCCGCGAGCGCCGAGAAAGGCTGGAATAGAGTCCGCGAGCTGGAGGCGGCGCTGGAGGGCATCTCCAAGCTGAAAGGGCTGACGCTGCTCGGTGGCAATGGCATGGAGTCTGATCGCGCATATCAGCTCGGCGCCAATTGCGCCTTCAATCAGGCTGCGGAAATGGCCGCGACAGCTTTGGAAACGAACGAGGTATCCAAGTGATCGACATAACCACCGCAGGCGATGATGGGCACTGGGACCATACCGACATCAAGCGGCTCATCGAGTACCGGGATCAGTTGAAGACTGCGCTGCGAGAGATTATGGCCGTAGCCTTTTCTCAGCATTCGGCGCACAAAATCGCTGAGCGAGCTTTGACATCACAGGAAAGACGAGATGAACATGGTTAAGCGGTATTGGCACGCCAAAACTAGCACACTGCCTCCTGGATGGAATGAGTACGTTGACGCGCCGTCTTACGACGCCCTCGCCGCCGAGCTGGCCGCGCAGATTGAGGATTGCACGGTTAACTATAACCAGCGCGTCATCCTGACGAATCGCGTGGGGGCGCTGGAGCAGGCGTTGACGGAGATCCGCAACATGGACTGGAGCAACAAGGCTGCGCCTACGCTGGTCGGCATGATCGCAATGAATGCG
The DNA here is from genome assembly GCA_035577325.1 of Bryobacteraceae bacterium. GTDB lineage: Bacteria > Acidobacteriota > Terriglobia > Bryobacterales > Bryobacteraceae > QHXW01. Next base: position 3,428 of record DATLVQ010000251.1, read on the forward strand.
CTTGGCGAGAAGTGGTATCACGGCTCCGAATCGGAAACGAAAGGAGGCGAAGGTGGCTCTGCCAACGAATCGTAGAGACCCGACCGACTGCAAAGGGGGATGGTTCTACGTGAACGCCGGTTCTATCAACGTGATCGCTTATCCCGAAAAGGATAGGCACGCGGGCGACGCAACAATTACGAGAGCGCAATTGCTTGCCGCGCTCAAGCTGATGCGCAAGCGCAAACAGTCTGACCGGGGAGAGAAGCGGTGAAAACTGGATGGGCCAATTTCCCACGGGGCGGAATGATGGACTGCCTTATAGCCACAAGCGTTCGTGAGCGGGTCGTCTTATTTCTGCGTGCGCTGGTGCGACCGACGAAATACCAGGTTGGCACTTGCAACGGTGAGTATTGCATTTGGTGGAAACGATCTGGGGCAGGAAAGTGACATGTACGAAGTACTGTGGTCAATGAATCCGAACCTCACGCCGAAAGACATCGAGCGTCTTCGGCTGATTCGTCAGGACGGACGCGAGCAGTGCCAGGCCATCATTGCGAAGGCTCGCATCGAAATGCCGCCAGAACAATTCGCCGAATTCCTGACTACTGTCTTGCCAGTATTGGCATTCATGTGAGTGACGGGGCTGAACCTCCAATGAAGCGAACCCTATGAATTACGGCATTTTAGAACTTATGTGCTTACAGTCGGGTTTTGGCGATGAACTTTTGTTCGGTCAATACAGGGTATATCTTAGTTGTCCCCAAACGATTGGAGACACCGATGAACAAGGAAAAATGGGTTGCGGTCACCGACGAAGCGGAAGCCGACGAGTTGAAGGCCAAGCGCGGGGATCTGGACACGCCGATCTGCTGGTCACCGAACGGGCACCTATGGGCGCGGGCCGAGGAGTTGGAAGCGTGGAGGGAGTCGCGTGAGCATTCTTGACGGGAGTTATTTGGTACCGACAATCTAAACCGGAGACAGCCAAATGACCTACATACATCAGCGGTCCGAGCGATGGTGGCTCATCCATAACCTGCTGAGCCAGATGCCGCTCAAGCATGCCCTCTATTGGTGTGAGTCGGAACTGTGCGGCTGTCTCGGCTGCGCGAACCGAAGCGGCGGTCTCAACAAACACGGGATCACCAAAGAGGAATGGAGCGCATATATGGCCGAGCAGTTGGCTCCCTTTCAGGCTAATCCGGCCACAGAGTCGAAAAAATGTATCTGCGACGTGCACCCGTGGTGCCCAATTCATGGCAGTCAGTCTAAAACCGGAGAAGACCATGGTTGAAGGACATACAAATTGCACCTGCCCGCTCTGTTGCCCCGACAAGTGGGCCATCAATGCCGCGGCTATTCGCAATCTGCAATACACGCACTCGCACACCGGGACGCTTAGTCGCGGCGATTACAGCAATCCAAGCGAGGATCAAGCAGCTAGGATTGAACTGAGACTTCAGCGCATCGAGGCAATTCTGGCTGCGCACTTTCAGGCTAAACCAGAGGGACAGTCATGACAGAGGATCACAGAGAGTGGGTGGAAGAGGTTCGATCCAGGGAAGAGATCTTCAGCCCGACATGGCTGGACCCGGAACCCAATATGTATGACGACCCGCGCGCCGAGGCCATCTGGCAGGCGATCAAGTCATGGGATATCAACGTGCCCAGCGCCTATGAAGGCTATTGCGGGGCCACTGGCAACCATGTGAAAGCGATCATGGACGCTTTGCGCGCTGTCGACACAGAGGGAGAACCGAAATGAAGCCACCATGTTGGCCGGCGCCGTGGGTAACTCATAGCGGCCTTTCGATTTGGGACGCTGACGGCCATATCGTAGCCGAGGTCGCAATGAGGGGTACCGAGGCAGAAAGAATTGTGATCGGGAACTTTATCGTGCGAGCCGTCAATTCGTATGCCGCATCTCAAGCCGATGGAGAGACGCAATGACAGCCCTAGAACGCATGTATATGGCCTACGTTCGGTGGACCAAGAAGCAGGGCTACCGCTCGATATGGGAGTGCCCTATTAGCTGGACCGAATGGATGGTTCAGCGCTCTAAGGCCGACACAGGAGAGAAGCATGGGATGGATTAGGCATCACGGGATTGTCGTCACGGGCGACACTGACAATGATCGGCTCGCAAAAGCACATGACCTTGCGAAGTCTATCTTTCCGGCGGTGTCCGCCATCGTGCCCGGGCGACTCAATGCCAGCGGCTCGTTTCTGATTCCGCCAGACGGATCGAAAGAGGGCTGGAACGATTCCGACGACGGCGACGCCGAACGCCAGCGCTTCATTGCTGGCATGGCAGACAATTGGTGCTCCTGGATTGAGTACGAGCACGATGTCGACAACGGTACGGCGCGCATTGTGCGGTCAAGCTCCGATCCCGATGGAGGGGGACAGCATGGATCGTAGAGCGCTTATCGCCGGTATCGGGCTGCTGCTGGCAGGCTGCCACAAAAAGGTTAGGCAGCGTGTTGAACGAGGTATGGGACTGATTGTTACGGTCACTCTGCCGCCGTATGGGTACGTCCCGATAAACAACGAATATTTTCAGAACAATTTGTTATGCGGCAATCAGCACTGCGGCGCGATCTTGATCGATGGGAAGTGGCAGTGCAACGTCTGCACGATAGTTCGTGCCGAGGCGCCTCCTACCAGCGGAGAGGTGAAGTCATGAGTGGTTGGCATAGCGAAGGCTCTAAAGTCCTGTGCGAGATGGCCGCAGCCTATCCGGCCCCCGTAAAGCACGAGCATCGCGGCATATCGCGGGGCGGCCAGTGGTGTACGGACAACGATTGTCGATGCCAGCAATACGACTGGAAACAGGGGCCGTACTTTCAGTCTGATAGGTGCAACGAAGCCAGCGGATCATTTCTACGAACCGCTAGATAAGGCCGCACAAGAAAAGACGTTGCGAGCTATCGCTAACCTTAGTGCTGATGCCGGTGATGTGCATGGCTGAAGATGATCTCGAAGCATTGGCCGACGAAGTGCACCGCGAGCACGTTGCGGGACAACGACGCCCGGAACAATTTTGGGCGAAGGTCATTCGCGGTACAAAGGACGATTGCTGGCCCTGGGTTGGCTTCAGGAAGGCGAGCGGCCACGGGTTGACCTCGTACAAGAGCCTACCTATTCATGCCAGCAGGAAGGCCTATATCTTGACGTACGGCCCTATTTCATCAGCCCTCTGTGTCAATCATCGCTGCGATAACGCGGCATGCTGCAACCCTTCTCACCTCTACCTTGGAACGAGGGCCGACAACATGATCGACTTCTGGGATAAAACTCCGCCGGGAGAGCGAGCGCGGCGCGGCCGGCCGACGACGCTTGATGAAAAGCAACTCGAGCGCCTATGGCAACTTCGTCGCAAGGGCGCATCACTCAAAGAATGCGCCAAAGAATTTGATGTACATGTCGCGACCATCTGTCGCTACATCACGATCGTGCGCAAGAAGAAACTTGAGAAGACTCGCGCAGACAGATTGTCTCATCGCAAAAGTGCTGGTATATAACTAGAAAATTGTTATGCAAGACGTTGTCAAAACGTGTGGTTCATACACTGTATATTATGTTAACTCATCCCCACGGTTAGTATTGGGTGATGGCTCCCCGCGCTCCCGAATTATACGGCATACCAATCAAGGAGGTAGCTCGTATTTGTCGCGTAAGCCTAAAGACCGCTGCTCGGTGGAAAGCGGGGACAACCTGTCCGCCCAAAAGCGCGCTTTTATTGCTTGCCGGCGACTTGGGATGTTTGGACTCCGCATGGGAAGGATGGCGGGTGCGAAACGGGGTTTTGTACTCGCGCGAGGGATGGGAAATCTCGATGAACGATGTGCTGGCAGTCCCGCTGGTTCGCGCCCAACTCGAAGCCTACAAGAGCGTAGAACGCAAGCTTCAATCCCTGACAGATCAGCCCGCCCCTGCCGATTTTCCAGACTGGGTCTTCGAGAAGATGGCCTGACGACTTCTTCGAATATCAAAAGTCAAATAGGGGGCACCCCTAACGCATTGCAGCATAGAATAAGCACGTCCCGCCAAGGAGGGCACAGTGACGGACCGAATTCCAACTCTTGACGGCCTGCGCGCGGTCGCCATTCTCCTAGTGCTGATCTCTCATGCGATCGATCGGACGCAGCATACGGGGCTCGCCGAGCTCGGGCACGCCGGTGTTGCGATCTTCTTCGCCCTGAGCGGCTATTTGATCACGACTCGCCTGCTGATCGAATACCGGGCCACAGGGGCCATTTCGCTGCGCAACTTCTACGTGAGGCGAGCCTTTCGCATCCTGCCGCCTGCGATGCTCTATCTCGCGATTCTGTGGCTTTTGACCCTGACGGGGCTTATCGTCTGCACC
>DATLVQ010000252.1:0-3736 GCA_035577325.1 Bryobacteraceae bacterium
ATTGCGACGCACAATGGGCGCATCAAGCTGCTCGGTTGCAATCTTCTTACGAAGACGAGGCTCCGCTGGACGTTCGAGAGCCGGGCAAGCCCGGCCAAGACCTGGTTGACAAAGAACATTGTGCCACCTCGCAGCCAACTATCGAGTACCTTTCAAGGAGCGTACCGCTCCCTGCCAATGCAGGCATTGAGATAGTCTTGATTTTCCCTGAGATTGAGCGACATCATCCTGAGATAAACCGACGGTGGGGCTCTAGGTGATCTACAGATTCGAAGCATACGCGCTCGACGCCGACCGATACGAACTGCGGCGAGGATCAGACCTTGTCCCGGTTGAACCGCAAGTGCTGGATGTCCTGCTTCATTTTGTCCGCAATCGCGGCCGCCTCGTTAGCAGGGACGATCTGATTGCCGGCGTCTGGGATGGCCGCATCGTCTCGGAATCCACGCTCACCAGTCGGGTCTGCGCAGCGCGGCACGCGATCGGGGACGACGGGGAGCAGCAGCGCCTTATTCGAACTCTACCGCGCAAGGGTTATCGTTTCATTGCCGTTGTTCAGGAATCAATCGAGGCCGGCAAGGAGGAAGCAGGGCTTGGCATTGACTGCCATGACGCGACACGATCGGCGCCGTGGTGTCCATCATCGTCGCTTCGCGATAGAGCTTCCATTCTGGTTCTTCCGTTTGCCAATCTCTCAGCGGACTCCGAGCAAGACCGTTTTATCGACGGTCTCGTCGATGATATCACCGCCGCGCTGTCCCGGTTCCGCCATCTGCTGGTCATCGGACGCAACGCTACCCTGGGCTACAAGCGCCAGGCCCTCGATATTAAACGGCTGGCAACTGAATTGGGTGCGCGTTATGTCATCGAAGGAACCCTACGCAAGGAAGAAAGTCGCATTCGCATCGCGGTTCAGTTGATTGAATCGTCGACGATGGCTTGCCTGTGGGCGAGTCGTTCTGACGGGAGCTTGAGAAATGCGTTCAGGTTGCAAGACCAAATCACCGCCAGCGTGGTAGGCGCGCTCGTGTCGAAGGTCGAACAAGTGGAAATCGAGCGCATCAAAATCGGGCCGAAACGTGAGCTTGATGCCTACTCGTGCACTTTGCGTGGGCTCGACAACCTGCATCAGTGGACAAAGGACGGTATTGGCGAGGCACTTCATCTTTTTCAGAGGGCGATTGAGATCGAACCAGAGTTCGCATCGGCATACGCCATGGCGGCGTATTGCTATGTGCAGCGACAGTCGTACGGATGGATAACCGATCGGCCGCGAGAAACCGCCGAGTGCGTCCAGCTGGCACTACGGGCGGCAGAGCTGGGCAAGGATGATGCGCTTGCCCTTGCCAGGGCCGCACACGCAATTTCAGCGGTGGGCGGAGACGTGGAGGGCGGCGTTAGTTTGATCGAGCGGGCAATCCAGCTCAATCCTCATCTGACGGCGGCCTGGTATGTCAGCGGGTGGATCATGCTCTTTCTGGGCAAGCCGGAAGCGGCGATCCAACATCTACAGCGTGCCATTGAACTTAGTCCATACGATCGGTTGGTTTTCAAGATACATGCGGCGATGGCTTACGCACATTTCTTCTCCCGGCGCTACGATGCCGCCGTTGCTTCGGCAGGCGAAGCGCTACGTGACAGGCCAAATTATCTCACGGCGTTGCGAGTGGCATCTGCCAGTCACGGGCTGGGTGGTCGACACATTGAAGGACGGCGATTGATGGCGAAAATGTGCCTACTCGATCCCGGCCTACAGGTCTCCGGCCTCGCAGACCTGTTACCGTTTCGCAGGGAAAAAGATTCTGCCAAGTGGGCAGGCGCGCTGCAGAGAGTGGGCCTCCCCGATTGAGTACAAACTGCCCAGCCGATCTGCGTCCAAACACGTTACTCCAGCTGCGCTTAGCTCCTTCACGCCATCGCATTTTGTCTGTTGAATGTCTCCTCTTGGCGGTGGGTTCAACTGGTCGACGCAACACCTTCTAATCTTGCCAGATGAGGAGGTATGCGCATGGAGGCACGGACCTGGTTCACGCCAAAGCAGAGGGCTGAGCTGTGGGAGCGCTGGAGGAGCGGCCAATGTGTGGCGGACATCGCCCGAGCGCTTGAGAGGCGGAATAAGAGCGGCGTCTATCGGATTTTGGCTCTCAATGGAGGAATCGCTCCGACGCCACGCCGCAGAACTCGGGTCGCGCTGAGGGGCGAAGAGCGCGAAGAGATATCGCGTGGCATCGCCGCCGGTCGGTCGATGCGGCACATCGCACAGGGCCTCGGGCGATCACCCTCGACGGTCAGTCGAGAGATAAGGCGTAACGGCGGCTGCAGCGCCTACCGCGCAAGCGAGGCTGAGACGCGTGCCTGGGAGCGGGCGTTGCGCCCAAAGCCTTGTCGCCTGGCGCGCCATGCGGAGTTACGATGGCGTGTGGCGCAGAAGCTCGCACTCCAATGGTCGCCGGAGCAGGTCTCTGGCTGGCTAAAGCAGCAATTCCCTGCCGACCAAGGCATGCAGATATCTCACGAAACGATCTATCGGAGCCTCTTTATTCAGACGCGAGGCGTGCTGAAGAAGGAGCTGATGGCGCACCTGCGTACAGCACGGCAAATGCGCCAAGCCAAGGGCGGCACGACGAAGAGCGGGCTAGGACAAATTGTTGACACCGTCTCGATCCGCGAGCGGCCGGCCGATGCCGATGACCGCGCCGTGCCAGGTCACTGGGAAGGTGACCTTCTCTGCGGTGCGAACAACACCCACATCGTGACGCTCGTCGAGCGCCAGACTCGCTTTGCGATGCTTCTCAAAGTGCCGAGCAAGGACACGGCGACTGTGGTAGCCGCGCTCGGTAAACACGTGAGCAAACTGCCTCAGCAGTTGCGCCGCTCCTTGACCTGGGATCGAGGCAAGGAGATGGCTGACCACAAGAACTTCACCATCGCAACCAACGTGCAGGTTTATTTCTGCGATCCACGCAGTCCTTGGCAGCGCGGCAGCAACGAGAACACCAACGGTTTGCTGCGACAGTATTTCCCGAAAGGAACAGACCTTTCGCGCTTCTCTCAGGCACACCTGAACAGGGTCGCTCTGCGGCTCAATCAACGTCCACGGAAGACCTTGGGCTTTGAAACCCCTGCCGATAGACTACGAGCCGTGTTGCACTGACCGATTGAACCCACCCCCCAACAGCGACCAAAAAGCCGACGTGCCGTCATGTCCGTTAAGTGCCACAAGCTGCCATTCGCGCCGCAGCAAATAGCGTCGCTATTCGATCACCTCGTCGGCGCGCAGCAAGACCTGATCAGAAACAGTTAGGCCGATCGCTTTCGCAGTCTTGAGGTTGATCACCAACTCGAATCGCTGCGGTATCTGCACGGGAAGGTCGGCAGGCTTGGTGCCTTGAAGGATCTTGTGCACGAAAAAGGCGCCCTGCCGGAACAAGGCTGGATAGATCGCGCCGTAGGACATCAGCCCGCCGGCTACAGCGTCATCCTTGGTCTGAAACATGCCGGGCAGCCGATTCCGCGACAGGAAATCGACGATCCGCTGGATGTGGCTGTGGTGCAGCGGATCGCTGGTCAGCAGCACGGCATCTGGCCGCTCGCGCGCCAATACGGCGAACGCGACGTCGAGGTCGTTCGCGCTGCGCGCCTCGACCGCCGTAAACGCTAGGCCAACGCCCGGCGCCGCGACGCGCATCTGTTCGAGAATGACCACGTTGGAGACGTTGTCGGGATTCCAGAGCAG
>DATLVQ010000253.1:0-10854 GCA_035577325.1 Bryobacteraceae bacterium
AGGAACAGCACATCCAGACCCCGCAGACGGTCCATCGACTCCTGCGGAATGTCGCTGTGATCCGTGAGATAAGCGGCGCCGCCAAAACGAAAGCCGTAAATTGGCGAACGCCCATGGAACAGCCGGATGGGCGTGAACTCCAGCCCGAAAAGGTCGAACGACTGGCCGTTCAAAGTGTTTGGATCCAGCTGGGGGATCGAAGACTCCCGCTCCTCGTCGGTAAAAATGTACTGAAAGCAGCGCCGGATCGCGCTCATGGTTTCGGCGGATGCAAAGATGGGGATTTGCGCGCGCTGCCGGAAATTGAATGGTCGCACGTCGTCGAGACCCATAATGTGGTCGGCGTGGGAGTGGGTGAACAGCACGGCATCCAGATGATCCACTTTGGCGCGCAGCATCTGAGTACGGAAATCGGGCGTGGTGTCGATCACCACGTTGTGCCCCGCGTACTGCAATAACACCGACGGACGCAGGCGGTTATCGCGCGGGTCGGTGGACATGCAAACGGCGCAATGGCAGCCTGGTGTCGGCACGCCCACGCTGGTGCCGGAGCCGAGTACCGTAATCCTCAATGGGCCTGCCGCGCCCATTCAGCTTTTCTTGCTTTCTTCGAGAGCCCGTACGTAGCGGAACCGCAACTCGGTGAGCGAATTCTCCACCAGGCGCTGCTCATCTAGCGCCAGATTGCCTCTGGTTTTTTCCTGCAGCATGGCCAGCAGATCGATGCTGTGCCGCGCCATGTCAAGATCCGGTTTCGGCCGGTCTTCTTCGGCGCCGAAGTGCAAGAGGCCCAGTTGCAGCTCGGCTTGCGTACGCAAAGATAACACCAGAAACTCGAACGAAGCCGGAGGAATAGGGATGTGTTCTTCCGCGGGCGCTGCGGCCTTTTCGCTCTCACTCATTGACTCCCTATTTTAGCAATACTGGCTGGGCGGGGACGAGTTTGTGACCGGAGGTTTAACATGCACCTGCCGTCCGATAGTAGTGCCTTCTAGTTACCGGCGACCGTCTTCTGGCGTTTGCTCATCGGAAACAGATCGTCGACCGGCATGCGGGCGTCGAACGTCAGGTTGAAAAAGCCCACCATCATCTCGTCCCAGCTCTGATCGCCCCAGGTGACTTCCTTCGCCGGGTTCGCGTTATCGGGATTATTCGCGGAATTGTCGAAGTGCGCGGTGCACTCGATCTTCGCGCCTTTTGGAAGGAGAATCGGCTTCTCCAGGCTGTACCAAAGCTGCCAGTGCCAGTTATAGTGCGGCACGCGCAGGAGCGTTTCCGTCTCGCCGGTAGGATAAACGATCCGGTATTCGAAATCTTTCCCGCGTCCATGCATGTGTGGATGGAGGCCGGATAGCTTCACCGATGTAGCCAGCTCGAACGCAGCATCCACGCGGTGGTTCGGGTCGCCAGGAGGAATTCTGAATTTTCCATTCGTGGCGGACAACGTGAGCACGCGCTCTTTTGGCGGCTCCTTGGCGAAAACCAGACCGAATTTGCTGCGATCCTCCGCCGCCGTTCCGTTGGTCGTGTAGTGAATTTCCAAAACCAGGTCCGAGCCCGCCTTGATCAGCTTGCCCTGGCCGCGTTCCAGAATCTCGGGCGGCTGTCCTGGCGCGTAGCCAACCAGGAAGTCGCTCGGCAACCCGCTGGTGTCGGCGTCTTCGTCCGCCTTTGGTTTCGGCGCAACAAAGAAGACGCCCGGCTGCGCGCTTCTCAGCCACTGGGAGCCAGGCTCGCGGATGAATGCGATCATGTGATGCACTCTCGCCCGGTTGTCCGGCCGCGCTTCGGCGAATTGCACCCATTTATCTTCGGTGAATCCGGTGGGGACAATGACTTTTTGATATTCGACGGTTCCGGTGGCGGGAATCTGAAATGGCTGCGGGAACTCGAAGACAATATCCGGCTTGGGGATGGACCAGCCCTCTACGAAGTTCGAGGGCGGTGGAAGCTCCTTAGCATCGCCGAGCGGCGCGCCTGCGTCGGCCCACGCGGCGATCGTGTCGGCGTCCTTCTGCGTCAAAGAGCGGTCGTTAGAAAACTTGCCGTAACGCGGATCGGCAAACCAGGGCGGCATCTTCTTCAGCAGTACCGCTTCCTTCATGGCTTTGGCCCAGGGCCGGGCCTGCTCGTACGTCAGCAGCGAAAATGGCGCCGCTTCCCCCGGACGGTGGCATCCCTGGCAATTCTTCCGCAAGATCGGCGCGATGTCTTTGGTGAACGTGGTGATGGGTGGATGATTGGCCCCGAACGAATGGAAAGCCCACAAGAGAGCGGCAAGTGCAAGTGCGCGGCGCATAATCCTCCTTCGCAAGTATCTCAAGTTCTTGCTAACAGCATCGGTTAGAGCGCATTTGATACGGGTGCGCCGCGCGCGCCCTATGTTACATTGAGACATTATCCTTGCCGAGCTGCGTCCCACGCTGATGTCCGCACAAACCGCCGGTGAAAAATTTCAGCTCTTGGTCGATTTGATGGCGCGCCTGCGCGCTCCGGGCGGTTGTCCCTGGGATCGCGAGCAAACGTTCGAGACCATCAAGCCCTTCTTGCTCGAAGAGACGTACGAGGTGATGGACGCCATCGACGCCCGTGACTGGCCCGAACTGGCCGGAGAGCTGGGCGATCTGCTGCTCCAGCCCGTCTTCTTTTCCCAGATGGCAGCGGAAGAAAATATATTCCGCATCGAGGATGCGCTGGACGCGATCAACGGGAAGCTGATTCGCCGGCATCCTCACGTGCTCGCCGACGAAACCGCGAAGACCGAAGGCGATGTCCGCAAACGCTGGAACGAAATCAAGGCCGAAGAGAAACGTACCAAAGGCGAGCCGGATAACACGCTGCTCGGCTCAGTGCCCCGCTTTTTACCCGCGCTGGCCGAGGCACAGCAGATCACTTCGCGCGCCGCGCAGGCCGGGTTCGATTGGGAAAACGCCGGCCAGGTGCTGGAGAAGTTGCAAGAAGAGCTGCGCGAGTTCGACGACGCCCGCGCGCGCGGCTCACAGACGGATTTGGAAGATGAGCTGGGTGACTTGCTCTTCGTGCTGGTAAATCTGGCGCGGTTCGTCAAGGTGGACCCCGAGCAGGCGCTGCGCAAAGCCAACGCCAAGTTTCGGCGGCGATTTGGCTACGTCGAGCGAAAGCTCGCTGAGCGGGGACGAACCACAAAGGAGAGTTCGATCGAAGAAATGGAGTCGCTATGGCAGGAAGCCAAAAAGTGAGCGGCGCCATGGCAGGGCAGCCCGGCGCGGCGGCGATCTCCATCCGAGCGCTCACCACGCAGAAAGATTTCGAAGACGCCGTCCAGTTGCAGAAAGAAATCTGGGGCTTTAACGATCTCGAACTGCTTCCCGTACGTCTGTTCATCGTGGCCACTAAGGTGGGCGGCCAGGCTCTCGGCGCTTTCGACGGCAGCCGGATGATTGGTTTTTGCCTCGCCATTCCGGGCCTCAAACCGGGCGGTGGTTCTTACCTGCACAGCCATATGCTCGGCGTGTCGCACGAGTATCGCGATGCGGGCGTAGGCCGCCTGCTGAAGCTCAAGCAGCGCGAGGACGCGCTGACGCGCTCCATTGAACTGGTCGAGTGGACCTTCGATCCGCTTGAAATCAAGAACGCCTATTTCAACATGGAACGCCTGGGCGCGATCGTGCGGCGCTACGTGCGCAATCAGTACGGTACCACCACCAGTCCGCTGCATGGCGGCCTGCCCACAGATCGCTGCGTTGCCGAATGGTGGATTGATACGCCGCGCGTGAAAGCCGTTGTGGATGGCGCCGCGCCGCCTGCGCGACCGCAAGTCCTCGAGCGTATTTCGGTGCCCGCCGACATGGCCACTATCCGCAAGGAAGACCCCAAGCGTGCCCGCCAGATTCAGCAAGAGATGAGCCATCATTTCGAGGAATATTTCGGCCGTGGACTCGCCGTGATCGGCGTTGAAAGATCGCCTGAGGCCGGTATCTACCTGTTGGGACCGTGGGAATGAAGATTGACAGAGTCGTGCTCCGCCAAATTCGCATGCCCCTGCTGCATGTGTTTGAAACCAGCTTCGGGCGTACCAGCGACCGCGATATCATCCTGGTCGAGGCCGTGAGCGAGGGAGTATCGGGTTGGGGCGAAGTCACCGCTGGCGAGAACCCGTTCTATAACGAGGAGTGGACCGAATCCGCCTGGCTGATCCTGAAAGATTACGCCGTGCCGCAGATTCTGGGGCAGCAGCTCGCCGGCGCGACCGACACAGCGCCGCTGACCGAGCACATTCGCGGGCACCGCATGGCGCGCGGCGGCCTCGAAGTCGCCATTTGGGATCTCGAAGCACGTCTCAACCGGCAGCCGCTCTGGCAGCAGATCGGCGGCGGAACCCGGTCCGAGATACCGTGCGGCGTCTCCATCGGAATCCAGGAATCCGTGGCGAAACTACTGGAAAAAATCGCGCGCGAGCTGGCCGCCGGCTACCAGCGCATCAAAATGAAGATCAAGCCGGGCTGGGACGTGGACGTCATCCGGCAGGTGCGCGAGAAGTTTCCTTCCATCAAACTGATGGCCGACGCGAACTCCGCTTACACTTTGAAGGACGCCGATCATCTCAAGAAGCTGGATGAATTCTATCTGATGATGATCGAGCAGCCGCTGGCGCACGATGACATCATTGACCACGCGGAGCTGCAGAAGAAGCTCGAAACGCCTATTTGTCTGGACGAGTGCATTCGCTCCGCGCATCATGCCGAGCAGGCCATCCGCCTGCGCGCCTGCGGCATCATCAATATCAAACTGGGACGCGTGGGCGGGTTTCGCGAGGCCAAACGCGTGCACGATGTCGCCCAGAAGGCCGGCATCCCGGTGTGGTGCGGCGGCATGCTCGAAGCCGGAATCGGCCGTGCGCATAACATCGCGCTCTCGACTTTGCCGAATTTCACCCTGCCCGGCGACGTGTCCGCCAGCAAGCGCTACTGGAAGCGCGACATCATCTGTCCGGCCGTCGAGACCACGGTGCGCGGCACCATCGAGATTCGCGATGAGCCGGGTTTCGGTTACACGATCGATCACGATTTCCTGCGCGAAGTCACGCTGCGCGAGGTATCGGTCGGTTGAACGGGCAATTCGGCCTCTACACGCTGATCTGGCTGATGGTGCTGTTGTGGTCGGCCAACTTCATTGTCGGAAAAGTAGCGCTGCGCGAGTTTCCGCCGTTGCTGCTGGGCGCGCTGCGGATCGCGCTCGCCGGTATTTTCGTCGCGCCGGCGTTCTGGCGGAGGATCCGCGCCGGAGAGCAGTTCCGCGACAGATCCGATCTCGCGCTGCTGGTTTTTCTAGCAGTCTGCAACGTGGGCAATCAGATGTTGTTCCTGCTTGGACTGAAACGCACCAGCGTGGCGCATTCGGCGCTGATCATCGGTATTGGGCCGATCTTCGTGCTGCTGATTGCGGCCGCCTCCCGCATCGATCGCATCACCATGCGCAAGACGCTCGGGATGCTGCTTGCGCTCGGTGGCGTCGCGGTGCTAGTCGGGCAGGCATCCGCCGCTGAGCAGGCGCAGGCCACACTCGCTGGAGACGCCATCACCTTCGCGGCTTGCGTATTGTTTTCCATGTTTGCGGCGTATGGAAAAAGCGCTACCGTGCGCCACAGTACTATCGGCGTGAACGGATTTGCTTACCTGGTGGGTGGGTTGCTGCTGGTCCCCGTAATGTTGTGGGAGTCCCGCGGATTTTCATTCGCACATGTCAGCACGGCCGGGTGGAGCAGCCTGGTCTACATGGCGCTGTTTCCTTCCCTCATCTGCTACCTGATTTACTATCACGCGCTCAAGAGCATTTCGGCATCGCGCGTCGCCGCATTCGTTTACCTCGAGCCGGTGATCGCCACGCTGCTGGCGGTTGCGTTTCTCGGTGAACGCATCACCCCGCCGCTGGTCGCCGGCGGCAGCGTCATCTTCGCCGGCGTGTACCTGACGGAGCGCGGCTGATGCTCTCGTTTCGCCAGTTGCTCGCGCAAAACCGCAATTACCGCTACATGTGGTCCGGGCAAGTGGTGAGCGAGATCGGCGACCATTTCAACAACATCGCCGTATTCAGCCTGGCGCTGGCCGTCACCAAATCTGGTCTTGTAGTTAGCGGCGTCATGTTGTCGCGAGCCATTCCGGCCGTGCTGGCGGGACCCATCGCGGGCGTGCTGCTCGACCGCCTCAACCGCAAACACGTCATGATCGCGAGCGACCTGATCCGCGCTGTGGTCGCCCTGGGCTTCATCCTCTGCCTCCACCGCCGCGATATCGGGCTGCTCTATCTCTTCAGCGCGCTGCTGATGTTCGCTTCGCCGTTTTTCACGAGCGGCCGCTCGGCCATTCTGCCAACTCTCGCCAATAAAGAAGAACTGCACACCGCCAACTCGCTCACGCAAACCACGCAGTGGACCACCATCACTATCGGAACATTCGCCGCCGGCGCCAGCGTGATGAAGTTCGGATACGAGTGGGCGTTCGTCCTGAATTCGCTTTCCTTTCTCTTTTCGGCCGCGTGTATCTCGCGCCTGCGCGTGAAGGGCGACGCATTTCAGCCCCGCAAAGCCGCGCTCACCGAAGCGGAAGTGGCGCGCCCGTGGCACGAATACGTGGAGGGTCTGCGCTACATGCGCGCCAATCCATTGATTCTGGGCATCGCTCTGGTCGGCGTCGGCTGGGCCACCGGCGGCGGCGCGGCGCAAATCCTGTTCAGCCTTTTCGGCGAGATCGTGTTCAACCGCGGACCGGCGGGCATCGGTGAAGTATGGGGCTGCGCGGGAATTGGGCTGCTATGCGGCGGGGCCTTCGCCTACTGGCTGGGCGCGCGCATCGGTTTCGGCCCGTACAAGCGCACGATCTCCATCTGCTACGTTCTGCACGGCGCCACTTACATCGTCTTCAGTCAGATGCAGAAGTTTTACTGGGCGCTGGTTTTTATTGCGCTCTCGCGCGCGGCCGTCGCGGTCAGCTCCGTGCTGAACATGTCGCAACTGCTGCGTCACGTCTCAAATGAGTATCGCGGCCGCGTGTTTGCCACCATGGAATCCATGCAATGGTCGGTGATGATGGTTTCGATGTCCGCCGCCGGCATCGCCTCGCAATATTACAGCCCGCGCCTCATTGCCGCTATTGCCGGCGCGCTCAGCTCGACCACGGCATTCTTCTGGGCCTGGGCCAATCTTACCGGCCGCCTTCCCGAGCCGCCCGCCGAGGGTGTCGAACGCCGTGAAGTCGAAGTGCACGGCGAGCCGACTATTTGACCGTCCCCGACAAACTGCATCAGCAATTGAAGAGGACCGCCAAGTTAGAGGGGCGTAACCTAAATAGTCATGTCATCAAGTTTCTGAGATTGAGCGTAGAAGAGCATTTGGCGCCGTCAAAGAACGCGCAAAGGCTTGAAGGAATTTCGCGAATTTGTGAAGTCCCTGGCCTAGATGGGCGACAGCACTCCGCTGATGAAGACCGGGAGCACGCCCACGATTGATCCGCGGACTATTGTCGCGAATAAATGGATGATCGTCGCCATTCCGTCCGGATTGCTTAGCCGGCGGACACGTTTTTCCTGACTTCCTCGGCGTCTCCGCGTCGCGGCATTGAAGGGTCTGCCGACGGATTACCGAACAGCCGCAGCCCTTCCATCGAAACTGTTCTCGCAAGAATGCTGAAATACATTCCCGCCCCCCGCCGGCCCACATATTCCAGATCCGAGCGAAGCCGCTCAAGGATGCTAGTGTCGCCGCGCCATCCGCGCACTTGCGCCAGACCCGTAAGCCCCGGCCGCACTCCCAACCGCCGCTCGTAATGCGGGAACCGGCAACTGAAAGCCTCCGCATGGGCGGGCATTTCCGGGCGCGGGCCGACCAACGACATTTCGCCCTTCAGCACATTCCATAATTGCGGCAGCTCATCCAGGTCGAAGCGGCGCAGCCAGCGGCCGAAGCGTGTGCGCGGCGGAAATTCCTCGTCGCTCCAGTCATGCGGCCCCGGCTCGAAGTCCGGGGGCGTTGTGCGGATTTTGTAAAGCGTGAAGCGGTCCCCATCGCTGCCCAAACGAACGTGGCGAAACCACAACGGGCGGCCATCGATGACCAGCTTGACCGCAACCATCAGGAAAACAACGGGAACCCATAGGGGCAAAGTGATCGCCACCAGTACGACATCGAGCACGCGCTGCACGGGATCCCAGGGCAGTGCCGTGCACGCACGCTCCGAATAAACTGCCACGCTTTCCAAAGGTGCGGTCTGGCCGGCCATGGTGATTCCTGCGGGTGTCCTTAACCGCATCTTCGCACGCCAAGCACTAGTTTTCTAAGGAGTTGTTACATGCGGAGGCTGAATTTACAAGGCTTGCAGGCTGGAATTGAGAAGGAAAAGACAAGGGCCGCGAACCTGTTAGCGGCTCGCGGCCCGATTCCAGCGGATTTATTATGAGTTCGCTACGTCCCTTCGCCCCAGCTCGCCAGGTAGTGTTCCTGTTCGACGGTCAGCCGGTCGATCTTGACGCCCACAGCCTCGAGCTTCATCTTGGCCACTTGTTTGTCGAGCGCTTCCGGCACCGAGTAGACCTTCTTCTCGAGCGTGGCATGGTTCTTCACCATGTACTCGGAGGCCAGCGCCTGGTTGGCGAAACTCATGTCCATCACCGAGGCCGGATGGCCTTCCGCGGCGGCCAGGTTGATCAGGCGGCCCTCTCCCAAAACATAAATCCTGCGGCCGTCACGCAGCACAAACTCTTCCACGTATTCGCGCGTCTGCCGGTGGGACGATGCCAGCTTGCTCAGCGCTTCCAGATCGATCTCGACATTGAAATGTCCCGAGTTCGCCAGGATCGCGCCGTTCTTGAGCTTTTCGAAATGGTCGCGCGCGATCACGTGCTTGTTCCCCGTTACCGTGACAAACACGTCGCCAATGACCGCCGCTTCATGCATGGACATCACGCGGTATCCATCCATCAGGGCTTCGAGCGCCTTGGTGGGATCGACTTCAGTGACGATGACGTTGGCGCCCATACCGCGCGCCCGCATCGCCACGCCTCGTCCACACCACCCATAGCCCGCGACCACCACGTTCAGCCCGGCGAGCAGCACATTGGTCGCGCGGATCACGCCGTCCAGCGTGCTCTGCCCGGTACCATAGCGGTTATCGAACAGATGTTTGGTGTACGCGTCGTTCACCGCCACGATTGGATAGCGCAGCACGCCCTCCTTGGCCATGGCACGCAGCCGGATGACTCCGGTGGTGGTTTCTTCGGTGCCGCCGATGACGTCCGCCAGCAGTTCCTGCCGCTTGGTATGCAGCATGTGCACCAAGTCGGCGCCATCGTCCATGGTCAGGTTTGGCTTGTGCTCGGCCGCCGCCGTGATGTGTGAGTAGTAAACATCGTTGCTCTCGCCCTTGATCGCGTAGACCGAGATACCGTAATCCCGCACCAGCGTCGCCGCCACGTCATCCTGCGTGGATAGCGGATTGGAAGCACAGAGCACGATCGAAGCGCCGCCATCTTTGAGCGTGATCATCAGGTTCGCGGTCTCGCTGGTGACATGCAGGCATGCCGAAACGCGCACCCCGGCCAGCGGCTGCGTCTTGATGAACTGCTTTCGAATGGTCTGCAGCACGGGCATCGACTGAAACGCCCATTCCGTGCGGCGCTTGCCTAGATCGGCGAGTGCCATGTCCTTCACGTCACAATCGACTTGAGTCGTAGTATTAACTGGCATTGAAATCCTTAGAGTGGGCCGGCGCTCTCACCTGCCCTTCGTTGATTCAGCAATGGACCGGCAGAAATGCCGGCCCTGGTTGATTAACGCACGGCGGCTTCCGCCACCGGCGCTTCCTGGCGCAGTTCTTCGGCTCTATCCGTCGCTTCCCAGGTAAAACTCTCTTCGGTTCGGCCAAAGTGGCCAAACGCCGCCGTCTTGCGGTAAATAGGACGCCGCAATTTCAAATGATCGATGATGCCTTTCGGGGTCAGCGGGAAGTGCGCGCGGATCATCGCCGTCATCTTCTCTTCGGGAATTGTGGCCGTGCCGAAGGCGTTCACCATGACCGAAACCGGCTCGGCCACGCCGATGGCATATGCCAGTTGTACTTCGCAACGCGAGGCCAGTCCCGCGGCCACCAGGTTTTTCGCAATGTATCGCGCCATGTAGCAGGCCGAACGATCCACTTTCGTCGGATCCTTGCCCGAAAACGCCCCGCCGCCGTGACGGCCCATGCCGCCATAGGTATCGACAATAATTTTGCGGCCCGTGAGTCCAGTGTCGCCGTGCGGCCCGCCCACCACGAATCGACCCGTGGGATTGATGTGATACTTCGTGCCGGAATCCACCATGCCCGAAGGCAGCACTGCATCGATAATGTGTTTCTTCACTTCCGCGCGCAGCGTTTCGGTCGAAACGTCGTCCGAGTGCTGGGTCGAAACCACCACCGCGTCGATTCGCCTGGGTTTCCCGCCCGCGTACTCGACGCTCACCTGCGACTTTCCATCCGGCCGCAAAAAATCGAGTGTCCCCGCGCGCCGTACTTCCGAAAGCCGGCGCACCAGCTTATGTGCCAGGGTAATAGGCATGGGCATAAGTTCCGCGGTTTCGTCGCACGCGTAACCGAACATCAGACCCTGATCGCCCGCCCCGCCCGGATCCACGCCCATGGCGATATCCGGGGACTGTCCCTGGATCGCATTCAGCACCCCGCACGTCTTGCAGTCGAACCCGAACGCGGCGTCCGTGTAACCCACGTCCTGAATGGTCTGCCTCGCGACTCGGGGAACATCGACATAGCAGGAGGTCGTGATCTCGCCCGCCACCACGCAGATTCCGGTTGTCACCAGAACTTCGCAGGCCACGCGCCCGTACGG
>DATLVQ010000254.1:0-9997 GCA_035577325.1 Bryobacteraceae bacterium
TCCTCTTCCTCGACGAACCCACCAACGGCGTCGATCCCGTTTCGCGCCGCGACTTCTGGGCCATCCTGTACGAGTTGGTAAAGGGAGGCATCACAGTTTTCGTCACCACCGCCTACTTGGATGAGGCCGAGCGCTGCAACCGCGTCGGTTTAATGCACCACGGGCGCATGATCTGCTGCGATACACCGGACGCGCTGCGGCGGCCCTGGGCTGGCGCCTGGTATGAAGTACTAGGTTCGGACCCACGTGCCGCGCGCGCTGTTCTCCAGCGTGTTCCTGGAGTTCTCGGCGTGGAGACGGCCGGGGCTTCGTTGCATCTTTTTCTAACACCCGAACGCACCTCGCCCGAGGCGCTGCGCCAGACCCTGGAGAAGCGCGGCTTCGGAGGATCGTCCCTGCGGCCCATATCGCCGTCGCTCGAAGACGTATTTATCGCGCGCGTACGCGAAGCAGAGGTGGCGGAACATGCCCACCAGTGAATGGGCAGTCGAAGTCGATGGCCTGACGAAAAACTTCGGCAGCTTCAAGGCCGTCGACCGGGTCTCCTTCCGCGTGGGCAATGGCGAGATTTTCGGGTTCCTGGGCCCTAACGGCGCCGGGAAATCCACCGTGATTCGCATGCTATGCGGCTTGCTCCGGCCAACGGCGGGGAAAGCCGTGGTTTGCGGCTACGATGTGGCGACCGAGCCGGAGCAGGTGCGCCTGCAGCTCGGCTATATGTCGCAGAAGTTCTCTCTCTACGATGATCTTTCGGTCGAACAGAATATCGACTTCTTCAGTGGCGTCTATGGCGTGCCGAAAGCCCTTCGCGCTACTCGAAAACAGGATGTACTGCGCATGGCCGGGCTGGAAGCGAGACGCCACCAGCTCACCCGCCAGCTTTCGGGAGGATGGAAGCAGCGGCTGGCCCTGGGATGCGCCATCGTCCACGAGCCACGCGTTTTATTTCTGGACGAGCCTACATCCGGAGTGGATCCGATCGCCCGCCGCGATTTCTGGGACCTCATCTATCAACTTTCGGCGGCCGGCCGCACCGTATTCGTCAGCACGCACTACATGGATGAGGCGGAATACTGCCATCGCGTGGCGCTGATGTACCACGCCAGAATCATCGCCCTTGGCGCACCCGAACAACTGAAGCGGCAGCTTGGAACTTACGGCCTTTTGCATCTCGACAGTTCCGACTTGTTGGAGAGCATGCACGCGCTGGAGGGAGAGCCCGGCGTACGCGACGTCGCCGTGTTCGGCGGCGGACTGCATGTGACAGTGAACGACGCCAACGCGGCCATGCCCGGCATCCGGCACGCACTGGCGCGGAAAGGCGTCGAAGTGCGGCGGCTGGATGCCATTCCCCCTTCGCTGGAGGACGTTTTTGTCGCCTTAATCGAGGCTGAGGAGCATCGCGGCGCATGAGTTTCCGGCGGACACGAGCCATGTTCGGGAAGGAATTCCGGCACATCGTGCGCGACCCGCGCAGTCTAACGATGGCGCTGGCCATGCCGCTGCTGATGCTGCTGCTATTCGGGTACGCATTGAATCTGGACGTCGATCGAATCCCCACGCTGGTTTACGATGCGGACCACAGCGCCACCAGCCGCGAACTGATTCAACGATTTCAGGGATCGCGTTATTTCGACATCCGCGGGTTTGCCGAGGACGATCGGGCCATTGAACAAGGCATCGACCGCAATACGATTCTGATGGGCATATCGATCCCGCGCGATTATTCGCAGCGCATTCAGGCCGGCGAGAGAGCCAACATCCAGATTCTGCTGGATGGCAGCGACTCGAATACGGCGTCCATCGCTCTCGGCTACGCGGAATCGATCATGGGATCTTACGCCTATGAGTTGCGCTCCGTCGGCGAAAACCGCTCGATGGGTCTCACGCTCAACGTTCCGATCGACCCCCGCCTGCGCGTCTGGTACAACAACACGCTCGAATCCAAGAACTATGTCGTGCCTGGACTGGTCGGAGTGATCCTCATGATCATCGCGGCGCTGCTGACGTCACTCACGGTGTCGCGCGAATTCGAAGTGGGGACGCTGGAACAACTGCTCTCCACTCCGGTGCGTGCCTCGGAGATCGTGCTCGGGAAAATGCTGGCCTTCTTTCTGATTGGCGCGGTGGACGCGCTGACCTCGATCCTGGCTGGGATCTATGTTTTCCATGTGCCGTTCCGCGGCAGCGTGCCCCTGCTGGCCGCCACCACGTGCGTATTTCTTTCGGGCGCTTTCTTCATGGGGATTCTGGTCTCAGCAGTGGCGAAGTCGCAACTGCTGGCATTCCAACTGGGCGTTTTGACTTCGTTCCTGCCGTCGTTTCTGCTGTCGGGTTTCATTTATGCGATTGAAAATATGCCACAGGGGATTCAGGTCATCACGCGATTCGTCCCCGCACGTTACTTCATTACGATTCTGAAGGGCATTTTTCTGAAAGGGGTTGGCCTGGACGTGTTATGGCCGGAGTTCGCGTTTCTTGCCGGGTTCGCGACGCTGGTCTTTTTCCTGGCGACCCGGAAGTTAAGCCAGAAACTGGCCTGAGGTTAACTATGTGGGAACGAATCCGAGAGATCGTGCTGAAGGAATTCCGCCAGGTATTCCGGCATCCGCGGATGCGCGTGATGCTTTTCTTGCCGCCATTGTTTCAGCTGATTATCTTCGGGTACGCCGTGAACCTGGACGTCGAAAATGTCAGCATCGCGTGGGTCGACCAGGATCGCACTCCGGCCAGCCGGGAATTGCGCGCGGCCTTCGAGGGCTCGGGGCGCATGGTGGTGCGTGCGCTGCCGGGGAATGAAGCCGAAGTGCAGAGCCTGCTGGATCGGGGAGAAGTGCAGGCCGTGGTGCTGATCAATTCCGGATTTGCTCGCGACATCGATCGCGGGAGGCCGACCGCCGTTCAGATTCTGGTGGACGGCACTAATTCCAACACGGCATCGCTGATCTCGTCCTACGCCTCGCAGATTGTCCTGTCCTACGCCACGAAGGTGGCCGTGGTACAGCAGCGCACGCGCCTGATGGCCGGCCTGCCGCCACTAAACTTTAACACCCCGCACGTGAGCGTCCATAGCCGCGTTTGGTTCAATCCCGATCTGAAGAGCCGCAATTATTTCATTCCTGGCGTGGTGACCAACATCATTATGGTGGTAACCGTAATCCTGACCGCCATGGCCATCGTGCGGGAAAAGGAGATCGGGACCATGGAACAGTTGATGGTCACGCCCATCCGGCCGCTCGAGTTGATGATCGGCAAGATGATCCCGTTCGCGCTGATCGGGCTGGTGGACGTGGTTCTGGTTACGGCAGGAGCTCTGGTCATCTTTCAAGTTCCATTCCGCGGCAGCGGTCTGCTGTTGCTGGTTTCATCCGCTTTGTTCCTGCTAACCAGCCTCGGCGCTGGGTTATTTATCTCCACGATCTCACAGACGCAGCAACAGGCCATGATGTCTTCGTTCTTCTTCGCAGCGCCTACTTTTATGCTCAGCGGCTTCGTGTTTCCGATCCGCAACATGCCGCTCGCGGTCCAATACTTTACTTACCTGAATCCTCTTCGCTACTTCATCGAGATCGTGCGCGGAATTTTTCTGAAGGGCACGGGCATCACCATTTTGTGGCCACAGATGCTGGCTTTGCTGATTTATGGCGTTACGGTGATGGGGTTGAGCACGGCGCGCTTCCGAAAGAGGTTCGATTAAGGCCCCCGGCCCGCTGTCCGGGATGAGCCTCTTGCGCGGTCAAGCTGTCTTCCGGTTCTCCGGAACCAGTGCAGCAATCAATTCCGCCGCTCTAACCGCGCCTCCGCAACGTTCAAAGCTCCTCGCCAGCCGTTGGGCGTTCTGGCGAAAGCCAGGCTCCCGCAAAACCCGTTCGACGGCCACGCGCATTCGTTCCGGCGTGCATTGTTTAGGCTGCAGATGAATGCCCGCTCGACTCTCTGCCACCCGCCAGCCGGTCTCCGGATGGTCCCACGTGAATGGGACCACTACCACGGGCACGCCGGCCTCAAAGGCAGCCATCATGGTGCTGGGGCCGCCGATCGTAACCATCGCCGAAAGCTTCTTGAGCAGCGGCGTCAGGGGAATCCATTGCGCTACGTGAATATTCGGCGGCAACGGCTGAACGCCCAAATCGAGCGTGGCGGGATCGCGATGCTTTCCGGTTGTGAGTATCACCTGCACTGGGAGGCCGGCCAGCCCTTGCGCGACCGCCCGCAAAACAACAGGTCTGAGCTGCACGGTGCCTTCGCTGGCGTATATCAGAGGCTGATCGGGCGGCAGACCTGCAACCCATTCAGGTAGCGACTCGTCTTTCGATCCCTTCCACAAACAAGGCCCGACATAATGGACCGAAGGCGGCAGGTCGGTGCGATGGTAGTCGAATTCCGGGCTGCCGGGAACCAGGTAGAGCGGCATACGGCCGGCGAAGTCGGTAACCGAGCAGTCTAACGGGGAAAGCCCGTGGGACGCACGAAGCCGGCTGGCATCGCGCCGGACTGGACGCAGAAAGAAGTCGGAAAGGCCGCGCAGCAGACGAGCGCGCAATCGTTCTAGCCGGGTCCGCGCGCGAGGCAACGGGAAGCCGAGAATGGGGCCGTCCCGCCCGGAGAGGTGACAGGCCGGGACCAGGCCGAAGATCGCCACTGGGATGCGGCGGCTCTCACTGAGAACGAGGAATGGCGCCCACATTGTGGGATCGCAGACAACCGCATCCGGGTGCCAGGAGGCCACGATTTCCTCCAGGTCCTCCAGTTGCGCGGGCACGGAATCGAGAACGCACTGTCGCCACCGGTCCCTCAACCGAAAAGGATTGGCACTGGCCGACTGAATGCCTCGCGGGGAGAGAAACATTTCCTCGATGAGGTTCTCATCCACCTTGCGCAAGGGAAAGCACTCGAAGCCGGCGCCCTCCACCATTCCGCGAGCTCGTGAGCCGGTGTAGAAGGCCACGCGATGGCCCAGCTTTTTCAGTTCAGTGGCGATGGCCAGATTCGGATGGATGTGTCCGGTCAAGGGCCAGACGGTAAACAGAAACTTGCTCATGAAGAGAATGAACGGCCAACCAGCCTCACTCTAGGTATCCCAGTTCCTGCAGCCGCTTGAGAATGATGTCTTCCGCCTGAGGATCGAGGACGCGCGCTTCCGGCACCCGTTCTGTGGCCTTTGACCCTAACTGTACAGGCCGGTTCTCGAGCCAGGCCGGATCCAGGGCTTCCGCGGGAACGCGTCCTTCCATTTCACCAGGGATAGACAGGTCCAAACTGTACAGGAGCAAAGGTGCAATGTCGAGCAGCGAGATGTGGGATAAGGTCGCACCGCTTCGAAAGGCGGGGCCTCCTGCGATGAACACGCCCTCTGACTCGCCGCCTTCGCCACCCGATGCTAAAGCCGGTTTAGCACTCTCCGCGAACGGAGACATCACAACGCCTTCGACAGCTTCGATGACCAGGTCCGGGGCCAACTCCTGTTGCGGTCCGTTGTAAAGGTCCTCGCGCTTCCAGACGCGGTTGATACTGCTCTCGCGAGTCAGTTCCTCGATCAGCTGATTGCGGAGCCCTTCATATTCAGCCTCGGGAACGCCGCCTGGGTGCTGGCTGTCTTGCCGGACGAGATAAATTTCTCCTCCGCCCGCGAGCGGGGCATAAGCACGGGTCTTTGCCCAGTCAAGGCGTTTCGATTGCCGGTTCAGCTGGTCGGTATCCACCACATTGGACTCCGGCGCCCGCGGCGGCTCGCCATCCCATGACAAATATCCCCGCGCAGCCAGCCAGTCGTTGACAAAGAACGCTCTTGTCGCCGTTTGTCCGTGCGGCTCGGAGACGAAAAGAACATTTGCTCCGGGACGCGCCAGCCCGGCCAGGTGCTTGTCCAAGGCGCTAAAGTACTCCACGCATGCGCCGCGGGTTTGTGGATCCTGTTCGTAGCACGATTGCACGGCGCCGAATGCTCTCACCAGGACCACCGTCAGATCGGACGGCTCGTGCTCCATCAGGAACTGCAAAGCCTTGAAGACTTGCGCTTCACGTTCGATCTGGCCGTCGACCCAGGTAGCGTCTCTCTCCTGCGACCAATCGATGGCGAACAATTCCGCCGATGCGACGCCCAGTTCACTGAGGCGGCGAAACATATCGGACGGGTGGCAGCCGAGCTTGAGCTGGCGCGGCGTCGTCCAGCTTCCCGGCAAGACGTGCCCATCGATTCTCGGTGGCGGAAAAGTGAGAGGGTAATCGATCACCGTCGTCCGCCGGCCTTCCCGGTCCAGACGGGTCCAGAGGGCGTCACAGGCAATGTCTCTCGAGGTAAGAGCCCGCAATTGATGGCCCTGCGCCGATTGTTTTCGGAAAATGTTGAAGATGCCGTGCTGGGCTGGGTTTCGCCCGGTGATTAAGGTAGTCCACGCGGCCACACTCGAGATCGGCGTGGAATACCGCAGTCGGGCCGACACTCCGGAGGTCCTCCACTCGCTCAAGAATGGCATCGAACCATGCTCGAAAAGGGCGTCCAGAACCGGGAGAACGGCGCCGCAAAGTCCAACTACGACAGTCCTAGAAGTCATTTCAAATCGATAAATCAGTGTACCGCGGAAGGGCCGTCGTCCGGACTCGGGAAAGCACCTGGTGTCGGCGCAACTTCTTTCTACCGCCGGATTCTAGCGTGGCCGCTTTCCTCTTTCCTGTGCCTCGCATATTATGTTGGTTGCATGCGAACAACGATCCTGTACCTGCTGCTATTTATTTCGCTCACGGCCGCATTGTCAGCTCCCGGCCGGGCGGGCGAAAAGGAGTTGGAATGGAAAACAGGCAAGCTTATTGACGTGCAAACTCGAGGCAGGGGCCGTCACGCTGCGACCTATTACGCGATTGACGGAGGGGACTTGATTTACCTGGCGCAGCGGACCGTCACCCGGCGCGACAAGCCGCTCAACGTCACGGTGCATGGCAAGGTCAGGTTCGCGGTGAAGGGCAGCGACATCTATCTGCTGGACGATGACGGGAAACAGCACCGTTTGACCCTCGAGAAGAAAACCGCGAAGGCCGGTCCGTAATCGTCCCGTGCGGCGGCTGATTACGTCTCGATGCCTTCTGCCCACTAGAGAATCACTCGCACGACAGGCGCGATCCGCCGCCGCCGGGCGCGCCGACCGCGACGGCTCGTACCTCGATCAGCGACCGCCCTCGGGACTATTTGATCGGCCGCGAACCAGTGATGAGGATGTCCCACAATTTCCTGGAGCTTTGCTGGCCAGTCACGGCTGGTCGCCTACGGCGCAACATAGCCAATTTGATTCTAAAGATTATCCGCCACGACTCTAAGGGCCTTCTTGCACTGCCGGGCCTGATCTCTTGAATCCTTCCTGGTTCCGGTTCAGCATGAAGTTCGAATCGTCGATTGTCGGCCCCCGCCGTTAAGGAAGGCGTAAAGGGCGTGAATTCTGAAAGCGCCGCAATTAACCAAATACGGAAATCACAGATATCAAGAACGAAACACAAGCTACTTTACGTTGGCGGACCACAAGTCTTGGCGCCACCGTTGCAGATTGGTGCGCCAGATTTCTTGGCCTTCTACCGGTCCGGTAACCTACGCTGACCGAGCCGAATTCCCGCTACAGTGAGTGGATTTACGACGCGGCAATCTACGGGACAAAGAAGTCTGAACTCCCCGGAATAAACACCATCGGATTTGAGTATGTACGTCTGAAGAGCAAGTCAAATCAATCTACTGAGGACGAACACTTGTTGAAATTACTCATTCACGACCACAATGACGACGGCATCGACCGTCGTGGCTTCTTACAGTGCATGGCTTGGGCCGGAACGGGCGTCATCTGGACTGTCAGCGGCGGAGTCCTCAGTTCACGGGCTTTCGGCCAGAAGATGAAGGCCGCGAAGGGAGAACTCCATTTCGTCCAGATCAGCGACAGTCACATGGGTTTCAGCAAGCCGGCTAATCCAGACGTCACTGGCACGCTTCGGGCAACCATTGACAAAATCAACGCACTGCCGCAAGAGCCAGACTTCATTATTCACACAGGCGACCTGAGTCACACGTCCAAACCGGGCGAATTTGACACGTTGGACGAGGTGCTGAAGAGCGCGAAGCCGAAGCAGATCTTCTTCGTGCCGGGTGAGCACGACACGTCGATCGATGATGGCAAACAGTACCTTGAGCGCTACGGCAGGGACGCGAAGGGGCGCGGCTGGTACAGCTTCAACCATAAAGATGTCCATTTCGTCGGGCTGTGCAACGTGGCCGCACTCGAAGGCCTTGGTAAACTCGGCTCTGACCAACTTGAGTGGCTGGAAGCAGACCTCAAGTCCCAATCTGCCAGCCGGCCGGTAGTGGTTTTCGCGCACATCCCCCTCTGGTCTGTTTATCCCGAGTGGGGATGGGGAACCGAGGACAGCGAGCAGGCCCTCGGTTACCTTAAGCGCTTCGGATCGGTGACAGTTCTCAACGGACACATCCACCAGGTAATGCAGAAGACAGAGGGGAACGTTATGTTCCACACGGCCATGTCCACGGCGTTTCCACAGGCTGCCCCAGGGCCGGCCAACCATCCTGGTCCCATGAAGGTCGCCGACGACAAGCTGCGCACCGTGCTGGGAATTACCAATGTGCAGTCCGTCATGAAGAAACACAGCCTGGCGATGGTTGATTCGACGCTCGCTCCCGCGGGCTCGGCTTCCGGTTCGGGAGGAACGGAGTAACTCGTCGAAGCCAAGCAAATCGTACATCTTGGGCGCACTCCTCGCGGCGTTTGTACTGCCCGTGGCAGCTCGAGCCAGTTTTGATGCCGGACAATCCGCGGGCGGCGGCAAAGAGCTGTTCGAAAAGCGCGGTGGCGGATGTCGCGCTATCGATCGCGATAAGGAAGGGCCGCGCCTCCGCATCAGGCGTCATCCCTTGCTGAGATGGCCAACCAAGCGGGCCAGTCGCGGGTCCTCGCGGGCGATGCTGTTCCGAGTGATGTAATCAGTGGCATGGATCTGGGAACTCAGGCCCATTCCACGATTATTCCAGTGTTCGCCCTTCCGCAACATCCTGGTTACCCTCTCTGGACATGCCCGCGTGTCGAGTGCCTCCGCCGCGATGTCGTACTTGTTTCCCATCGATGCCCAGGGCCTCAACAACAGGCCAAAGTGGCGCATTGATTCCGTTTTGGTTTGGGCTGGGTTGGCAGACGCGGCGCAGGCATACTCTGCGGACTATCCTGAGCACCGGGAATATTCTGGTGGCGGAGACAGTATCACATGGCAGCAAGGCATTTTAGGAATTTTAAGACATGCGTTTTACATGATCTAAATGTCTCAGACGTCTCATACGCCGAGTGTGAACTGGGCATTGATCATCGCGCAATTGTGGATGAGGCCGTCGAGGCTCCAAGTAGCAACTCCTAATGACTAGAGTCCTCAGAATTTTATTGGCCGTGATGTGCACTATAGTCTTGGCGATCGCTATGTCGTTTATGCACCCATTTGGTAACCCCCGACAGGTCCACGCATCTTCTGGCCATTTGCTCACCGGAGCGCAGATTCCAGAGCCGCTGCGTGAACTTGTGCGGAGCAAGTGCGGCAACTGCCATTCGGAGGCGGTTGAGTGGCCGTTTTACTCTCGCGTCGCGCCAGTTTCCTGGCTGTTAGAGCACGACGTCTTGAAGGCACGCGAGCAGATGAATCTCTCGCGTTGGGACACTTACAACAGCCAGGAGAAATCGGATCTTCTTTCCAGATTGGCCGCGAAAGCCCGCAGTGGGGAAATGCCGCCCGCTCGGTATACAGCTATCCACGGCGACGCCAAACTCCTATCGAAGGAACAGGATTCTTTATACGACTGGGCGAGAGCGGAACGCAGGCGGTTAAGAGCCCAAGGCCGGCAAACAAAGAGTGGGGAATGATCAGAGAACGGGTAATTAACACATATCGACCCAAGCACTCAGGCGCGAACTTCGCTCTGGCTGTCCTGGCGCTTGTGGTGTCTTCAGCGATACTGCCTTTTCAA
>DATLVQ010000255.1:0-12352 GCA_035577325.1 Bryobacteraceae bacterium
AGCGCCATCTTCTTCGGCAGACCGCATTGGTGCAGTTTCAGCTCCGGCCCGACCACAATCACCGAACGGCCCGAATAGTCCACGCGCTTGCCCAGCAGGTTCTGGCGGAAGCGGCCCTGCTTGCCTTTGAGCGTGTCGGACAGAGACTTCAGCGGACGATTATTGGCGCCGCGCAGCACGCGGCCGCGGCGGCCGTTGTCGAACAGCGCGTCCACCGCTTCCTGCAACATTCGCTTTTCATTGCGGACGATCACATCCGGCGCGTGCAGCTCGATCAGCTTTTTCAATCGGTTATTACGGTTGATGACGCGGCGATACAGATCGTTCAAGTCGGAAGTGGCGAAACGGCCGCCATCGAGTGGCACCAGCGGCCGCAGTTCGGGTGGAATCACCGGAATCACGTCCAGGATCATCCATTCCGGCTTGTTTCCCGACTTGCGGAAAGACTCGACCACGCGCAGCCGCTTGGCGAATTTCAGCTTTTTCTGCTGCGACGCCTCGGTCTTCATCTTCTCGCGAATTTCTTCGCTTAAAGCCTCGACGTCGACTTTCTTCAGCAGTTCCTTGATGCCCTCGGCGCCCATCATGGCGATGAATTTGCCTGGGAATTCCTGATCCAGCTGCCGCTTGCGTTCGTCGCTGATGACTTCGCCCTGGCTCAACCCGGTGCCATCGCCCGGCTCGACAATCACGAATGCTTCGAAGTAGAGCACGCGCTCCAGTTCGCGCAGCGTAATGTCCAGAAGGTGGCCGATGCGCGAGGGCAGACCCTTGAAAAACCAAACGTGGGAGCACGGGCTGGCAAGCTCGATGTGGCCCAGGCGCTCGCGGCGCACGCGCGCCAGCGTCACTTCGGCGCCGCACTTATCGCAGATGACGCCGCGGTGCTTCATGCGCTTATACTTGCCGCACAGGCACTCCCAGTCCGTCACCGGGCCGAAGATACGCGCGCAGAACAACCCGTCCCGCTCCGGCTTGAAGGTGCGGTAATTGATGGTTTCCGGCTTGGTTACTTCTCCATGTGACCAACTGCGGATTTTTTCCGGCGACGCAAGACTGATGCGTATGGAATCGAAGTCCGCAATCAAATTGGCTCTATCGTACGGAGAGGATCGCAAAATAACCTCCAGAATTCTGTTAAGAAAACGACAAAACTTTCACCGCCGAGGCACAGAGGAAAAAATTCACTTGCCTCTTTGTGTCTCTGCGCCTCTGCGATGAGAAAACTTAATCCGCTGCCAGCGCCGTGTCGATCGTCACTTCACGCGGCTTCTTCATCAACTCCACATCCAGACATAGCGACTGCAATTCGCGAATCAGCACGTTGAACGACTCCGGCACACCCGGTTCGATGGCGGCCTCGCCCTTCACAATGGCTTCATAAATCTTGGCGCGGCCGTAGACATCGTCCGACTTGGCCGTGAGCAACTCCTGCAGAATATATGCGGCGCCGTAAGCTTCGAGCGCCCACACTTCCATTTCACCGAAACGTTGTCCGCCGAACTGCGCCTTGCCGCCCAGCGGCTGCTGCGTAATCAGCGAGTAGGGTCCGATGGAGCGCGCGTGAATCTTGTCGTCCACCAGGTGCGAGAGCTTGAGCATGTAGATGTAACCGACGGTTACCGGCTGTTCGAACGGGATACCGGTCATGCCGTCGAACAACTGCGTTTTTCCGGCTGTCGGCAGGTTAGCCGCGGTCAATTGTTTCTTGATTTCGCGCTCGGTCGCCCCGTCGAAAACGGGCGTGGCGAAATGCAGGCCGAGAGCATGCGCGGCCCAGCCCAGATGCGTTTCAAGAATCTGCCCCACGTTCATGCGCGAAGGCACGCCGAGCGGATTCAGCACGATCTCGACCGGCGTGCCATCCGGCAGATACGGCATGTCTTCATCCGGCAGAATGCGCGCAATGACGCCCTTGTTTCCATGCCGGCCGGCCATCTTGTCACCCACCGAAAGCTTGCGCTTCATGGCGATGTAGACCTTCACCAGCTTGATCACACCGGGCGGCAGCTCGTCGCCTTTTCGCAGCTTGGCGATCTTTTCGTCGGTGATCTTCTCAAGCACCGCGATCTGCCGTGACGTCATCTCCTCGATGTCGTCGATCTGCTCGTTGAGCCGGACGTCCTTGTCCTTGAGGCGCATGCGCTTCAAGTCGCGTGAGCGGACCTTTTCGATCACGTCGCGCGAGAGCGCCGTCCCCTTGGCCAGCAGCTTCTTATTAGTCTTTTCGTCGTGCAGGTCGGCCAGCAACTCCTTGCCGTCGAGCAACACGGCCAGACGTTTGGCGCGCTCGTCGTGCAGAATACGCTTCTCGTCTTCCAGATTGCGCTGCAGCCGCGTGATCTGCGATTCCTCGATGGCCTTGGCGCGCTCGTCTTTTTCCTGCCCCTTACGGGAGAAAATCTTGCAGTCTACGACCGTGCCCTCGATTCCCGGCGGGCAGTAGAGCGAAGCATCTTTTACATCGCCCGCCTTCTCGCCGAAAATCGCGCGCAGCAGCTTCTCTTCCGGCGTCAGCTGGGTCTCGCCTTTGGGCGTTACCTTGCCCACCAGAATGTCGCCCGGCTTCACCGTGGCGCCGATGCGAATCACGCCGCTTTCGTCGAGATTGCGCAGGAACGAATCGGCAATGTTCGGAATGTCGCGCGTGATTTCCTCAGGTCCAAGCTTGGTGTCGCGCGATTCGATTTCGAATTCTTCGATGTGGATCGAAGTATAGTAGTCTTCCTTGACCAGTTTTTCGCTGACCAGGATAGCGTCTTCGAAGTTGCAGCCGCGCCACGGCATGAACGCCACCAGAACGTTCCGGCCGAGCGCCAGTTCGCCCTGATCGGTGCAAGGCCCGTCCGCCAGCACGGCGCCTTTCGCCACTCGCTGGCCCTGGTACACGATGGGCTTCTGATTGATGCACGTGTTCTGGTTCGACCGCTTGAATTTGGTGAGCTGGTAAATGTCGGCGCCCACCTCGCGCGAAAGCTGGCCTTCATGCGCGCCAGTGCCTTCCACGCGGACGATGATGCGCTCGGAGTCGACCGAATCCACAATGCCCGGCCGTTTGCAGAGCACGACCGCGCCCGAATCACGCGCCGTGACGAGCTCCATGCCGGTACCCACGTAAGGGGCGTCGGCGCGCAGCAGCGGTACGGCTTGCCGCTGCATGTTGGAACCCATGAGCGCGCGGTTGGCGTCATCGTTTTCGAGGAACGGAATCAGGCTGGCCGCAACGGAAACAAGCTGCTTGGGGCTGACGTCGATGTATTCAATCTCATCGCGGTGTTTCAGCACGAAGTTGCCGGCCTGGCGCGCGTTGGCCAGTTCCGGCACAATGCGGCCCTTCTCATCCAGTTCGACGTTGGCCTGGGCGATGACATATTTATCTTCTTCCCAGGCGGAAAGATATTCGCAGTGGGCTTCATACTCGGCCGGCTGCTTTTTCGCGCTCAGATCGCGATTCGCCTTCTCCACTTCCGCGCGCCGCGCGATATCGCCGACTTTGTAATCGGTGTCTCCCGGGTTCAGGATCTTGATTTCATCGGTTACTACGCCCTTGATGACCTTGCGGTACGGGCTCTCGATGAAACCGAACTCGTTAATGCAGGCGAAGCACGAAAGCGACGAAATCAGGCCGATGTTCGGTCCTTCGGGCGTCTCGATGGGGCAGATACGCCCGTAATGCGTCGGATGGACGTCGCGGACTTCGAATCCGGCACGCTCGCGCGAAAGACCACCCGGTCCAAGTGCCGAGAGACGCCGCTTATGCGTGATCTCGGATAGCGGATTGGTCTGATCCATGAACTGTGACAACTGGCTCGACCCGAAAAATTCGCGGATCGCCGCCATTACCGGCTTGGCGTTTACCAGGTCGTGCGGCATGGCCGTCGACATTTCCTGGTAGACCGACATCTTTTCCTTGATGGCGCGCTCCATGCGCACCAGGCCGATGCGGAACTGGTTTTCGAGCAGTTCGCCGACGGCGCGGACGCGGCGGTTACCCAGGTGATCGATATCGTCCACCACACCGATGCCACGGCGCAGTTTCAAGAGGTACCGTATGGTGGCGTAGAAATCGTCCGGTGTGAGCGTACGATCGTCGAGCTTGGTGGCGTCGGCGCGATCGAACAGCTTGATATTGAACTTCATGCGACCCACGCGCGAGAAATCGTACTTGCGCGGGTCGAAGAACATCCCCTGGAAAAGTTGCGTGGCCGTATCCAGCGTCGGCGGATCGCCCGGGCGCAGTTTGCGGTAGATCTCGATCAGCGCTTCGTTCTGCGTCTTGACGCTGTCCTTGCGGATGGTGGCGGAAATTACCGTCCCCACATCGTCGCGCTCGGGGAAAAAAATCTCGAAGTTGTCAATGCCGGCTTCAAGCAATTTGCCGATGATGGTGACCGTCAGCTCCTGATTGGCGTCGATCAGCACCTCGCCGGTGGTCATGTCCACGACATCGGCTGCGATGTAGGCGCCTTCCAGATCGTTGGGCGCGACTTCCACCTGCTGGATGCGCGCTTTCTGGATCTCCTTCATCAGCGATGGCGTGATCTTCTTACCCTGGCCGACGATGGTCTCGCTCTTAGTCCCGATGGCATGCGAAAGCTTGAGGCCGATCAGGCCGTCATCCACCACCCAGAAGAGTTTCTTGTCCTTAATGTTGATCTTGTCGATGCGGTAGAACGTCCGCAGAATCTGCTCGTCGGTCTTGAGACCGAGCGCGCGCAGAAACACCGAGCCATAGAACTTGCGCTTGCGGTCGATACGCACATAGAGCAGGTTTTTGAGGTCGTATTCGAACTCGACCCAGCTCCCGCGGTACGGAATGATTTTGCCGAGGAAGTACCCTTGCGCCGGCACGCGCTCGAAGAACACGCCGGGCGAACGATGCAACTGCGAAACAATAACGCGCTCGGTGCCGTTGATGATGAAGGTGCCGTTGTCCGTCATCAGCGGAATTTCGCCGAAGAAGACTTCCTGCTCCTTAATGTCGCGCACGCTCTTGGCGCCAGTCTCGGGATCTTTGGCGTAAACCGTCAGGCGAATGGTGACCTTGAGCGGCGCGGCATAGGTCATGCCGCGTTCCTGGCACTCCACCATGTCGTACTTCAACTGCAAACCGACCGGGTCGCCGCACTTGTTGCAGAACGTGACTACGTTCTTGTTGAACGTGCCGCAGTGATGGCACAACACATCGCCGGCGTGGAAGGGATCGGTGCGAATAGTCGCCCCGCATGCCGGGTTGCGGCAAGTGGAGCGCAGATGGTGCAGCCCTTTCAGGTTGCCGCACTTGCACTCCCAGTTGCCGATCGAGTAGTCCACGAACTCCAACTGGCTCACGCCGCGAAAGTCGGAGATCGGAAATACAGAATTGAACACCGTTTGCAGACCGGTGTCTTCCCGCTCATTAGGGAGCAGGTCCATCTGCAGGAACCGCTCGTAAGAATGTTTCTGAACCTCGATCAGGTTCGGAATCGGAATCGACGTCTTGATCTTAGAGAAATCCACTCGCTCTGGGGCGGCGCCATTTCGCTGACTATTCATCTATTGCTCCTGAGGGCCGAACGAGCTAGGCTCAACACTCGAGTTAAAGTCCAATAACTCTAGCGAACCGCAAGAAGCTGAGCTCCGTTGGTCCGCCTGATCTCGTGAAGCACGCGAAGGGAAGAAACTGTACCCGAAAAAATTCGGCCGCACGGACTGGCATCCGTGGAGCCGGAGTTTGGAACGGAAGAAATGGAACGCTTCGAAACGGACACACCCCCGGCGTTGTAAGCGGATCGGAAAAGAGACGGAAGGATCCTCTGTGCAGCAACAATCGTACTGCAATCAAAATGCCAGATTTCCAGATTCACAGTCGCCAAATCCGGGGTTCAATCCGGTTGTCACTAAGCCCGAGAATTAAGCTTATCAGAACCTTATACTTCCAGTCAAATGGGCAGCTAGGTGCTCAGCCTAGGTGTCAGGTGTTAGCAAAGCCCGCTGCCAGAACTGGCGCTCGCTAACACCTGGTACCTGAAACCTTCTTATTTCACCTCGACGGTCGCGCCAGCGTCGATAAACTTTTTCTTGATGGCTTCCGCTTCATCCTTGCTCACGCCTTCTTTTACTGGTTTGGGCGCGCCGTCCACCAGATCCTTGGCTTCCTTGAGCCCGAGGCTGGTGACTTCGCGAACGACCTTGATAACATTGATCTTATTCGCGCCAGCCGCCTGCAGGACGACCGAAAACTCGGTCTTTTCCTCGGCCGCCGGAGCCGCCGCCGCGCCGCCACCCCCGCCGCCAGCCACAACCGTCGCGGCCGCCGCTGAAACTCCCAGCTTCTCTTCCAGCATCTTGACCAACTGGGACGCCTCGAGCAGCGTCAAGCCCTGAATCTGATCCGCAATTGCGTTAATATCCGCCATTTCAAAAGACTCCTTAAAACTCGTTTTCGAATTTGACCGTTACGACTTGAACTTGCTTTCCTTACAACCCTGGTCGATGACCACCGCGAGGTTCCGGCCCACGGCGTTGATGACTGTTGCCAGCCGCTGCGCCGAAGCGTTGATCAGAAACAGCATCTTGGCGTAAATCTCTTCCTTCGAGGGCATCGAGGCCAGATCGTTGATGGCCCGGATGTCGATGACGCGGCCTTCGACCAAGCCGGCCTTGAACGTAAATGTCGGATTGGCTTTCGCGTATGCCGTCAGCG
This sequence comes from Bryobacteraceae bacterium, assembly GCA_035577325.1. Taxonomy (GTDB): domain Bacteria; phylum Acidobacteriota; class Terriglobia; order Bryobacterales; family Bryobacteraceae; genus QHXW01. The sequence goes on from DATLVQ010000255.1 coordinate 6,686, forward strand.
CTTTGGCCAGCGCCACCGGGTCTGACGACGTGTAAGCCAGCGAGGTCATGCCCTTCAGATCTTTCAGGACCTGCTCGGCGGGCGTGCCCTCCGAGGCTTTGGCCGCGAGATTGTTCTTTACCACCCGGTATTTGCCACCCGAAGCACGGACGGTCTTGCGGAGCTCGAAATCCTGCTGGACGCGCAGCTTCTCGTACCCGGTCACGAAGAGATTCTTCGAGGCTTCGAGTTCCTTGCGAAGCGATTCGACATCCTTTTTCTTGTCGTCCTTATTTTTCATGCGATCCTCGAGCCGCTAACTGGCCACCTTGACGCTGAATTCCGTCACGTCAATCGAAATGCCCGGACTCATGGTGGAACAAAGCGTCGCGCTCCTTACATACTTGCCCTTGGCCACGGCCGGCTTGGCCTTGATCACCGCCTGGATGAGACTGGCGGCGTTTTCCACTAATTTGTCGGTCGCAAAGCTGGTTTTGCCGACCGGCGCATGAATAATTCCGGTCTTATCGACGCGAAACTCCACCTTGCCGGCCTTTACTTCCTTGACGGCGCGCGCCACGTCCACGGTGACGGTGCCAGTTTTCGGGTTGGGCATCAGACCGCGCGGACCAAGAATCTTTCCGAGCTTACCGACCGAGCGCATCATGTCCGGCGTGGCGATCATGGCGTCGAAGTCGGTCCAATTCTCGGTCTGGATCTTGTTGACCATATCTTCGCCGCCCACAAAGTCGGCACCGGCCTCTTCGGCTTCTTTTTGCTTGTCGCCGCCGGCGATGACCAGCACTTTCTTGGATTTACCGAGACCGTTAGGCATCACCACCGTGCCGCGCACCATCTGATCGGCGTGCTTGGGATCAACGCCCAGCCGCATATGGATCTCAACGGTTTCGTCGAACTTGGCGTACTTGATTTTCTGCAAGAGCGGTACCGCCTGCGCCAAGACGTACGCGCGCGGCTCGACCTGCTTGGCAGCGGATTGATATTGTTTGCCTGGTTTACGGGCCATATTTCCTCATTGGTGCGAACGGTCCGCTAAAAGCCGCAGACCTCCCATTGAGCATTGATTTGGGACTTCAAGAAGGATAGCACACGATGTGGCGTTGTGCAAAACGGGGGACGTTCTCGTATTAGAGGGCCGATCCGTGGCCGCTTCGCCGATACCCCGGGCGGTTTGTGGAACGAAGCCAATTTGTGGGTAAGTGGTTTATTCCTCATTGGCTATGGCGGTCCGGAACGGGATTGCATGCCATCGACCGGAGTGGAGAGTGCGGTTCGCGGAAAACCGGCATGCCGCGACGGGTCGTATGTCGCATGGAGCTCGCGGGTTTATAATCGGCGGGTGCTCAAACTGACTCGCCGGGATGCCGGCAAATCGCTGTTGACGGGCCTGACCGTCGCGCCGTTAGTCGCGGCGGCCACAAGGCATCCGCTTGGCTTCCAGGTTTATACTGTCCGCAAGCTCATTCCCGATCACGTCCGCGAGGCCGTGCAGCGTCTGGCTGCGATCGGCTATCGCGAGGCCGAGGTGATTCAAGACTCAAACCGCGTCATGCTGCCGCTGTGCAAGGACTTCGGCATTCAAGCGGTCAGCGGACACTTTGCGACGCCATTGGTCACGGGAAACTACGATGCGTGGAAGGGCGAGTTCCCTCAAGGCCGGCCGGCCGGGATGACGTGGCAGAAGGCCGTCGATGACGCGGCCCAGGCTGGCATGAAGTTCATGGTGATCGCCTATCTGATGCCCGCCGAGCGCGGACCGCTCGATCAGTTTCGCCGCTATGCCGACCAGTTCAACAAAGCCGGCGAAGCCACTCGCAAAGCCGGAATGCAGTTCTGCTACCATCACCATGCTTTCGAGTTCGGCCCCAAGGAAGGCTCGCGGCCGATCGATGTCTTCCTGGAGCGCCTGGACCCGAACCTGGTGAAGTTCGAAATGGATGTCTTTTGGGTGAGCGTCGCGGGCCAGGACCCGGTTGCTCTGCTCAAACAGTGGAAGGGGCGAGTAGCGCTCATGCACCTCAAAGATAAAGCTCCCGGTCTATCGACTCACTACTCCGAAGATCTTTCAGACAGCGCCTTTCGCGAAGTCGGTTTTGGGATTCTTGATTTCGCGAAGATCGTGGAGGCAGCGCGCGAGGCGGGCGTGCAACATTATTTCGTCGAGCAGGACCAAGTCGCGGAAGATCCGGTCGAAAGCTTGCATGCGAGCTATCGCACCATGGAGCGGCTCAAGTTCTAGACCCAGCATGATCGTAGTGCACGCTGGCACAATCGTACATAGATGATACCGGCATGGACTGACTGACGCACTGGAGCGAACTGAAGTAATTTCGCGGACGCAGGCATTCTCTATCGTCACCCGGGAGGCTGCAACGCGCAGGATCTACCGCAGCTCTCCAATGCGGTGCAGCTTCATCAGATTGGTAGTCCCAGCTCTGCCGATGGGCTGCCCAGCCACAAACACCACGATGTCGCCCTCGCGAAGATGGCTGCGCTCGATGAGCACGCGGTCCATCTGCGCCAGCATCTCATCGGTCGATCCGACTTCGGGCGCCAGCACGGGAAAAACGCCGTAATGAATCTGCAGCTGGCGGGCGGCCGTTTCGCTCGGCGTAATCGCGTATATGGGAACCGGCGGACGGTAGCGCGACACCAGGCGGGCGCTTGATCCACTTGCCGTAAACACGACAATGGCGCTGACGCGCGCCGCGCGCGCCGCATGGTACGCGGCATCGGCGACGATCTCGGCGTGCGAAGGATCGGGAATCGCCGGCAAATCCTGAAACCCGCCCCGGTTGATGGACGCTTCGGCTTCGGCGGCGATGCGCGCCATGTACCCTGCCGCTTCGACCGGGTATTTTCCCACTGAAGTCTCGGCGGATAGCATCACTGCGTCGGTACCATCGTAAATGGCGTTGGCCACGTCGCTCACTTCGGCACGCGTGGGTGTGGGGCGCTCGATCATGGACTCGAGCATCTGGGTGGCGGTGATCACGAATTTTCCGCGGCGTCGAGCGCGACGAATGACGGATTTCTGGATGGGTGGCACGCGCTCGAGCGCCATCTCGACGCCCAGATCGCCGCGGGCCACCATGACACCGTCGGCTTCATCGAGGATCTCTTCAATGTGGTCCCATGCCGCGGGTTTCTCGATTTTGGCGACGACTCTGGCCGGCTTCCGCCCGATGTGCTGCCGCAATGCGGCGACGTCCGCGGAACTCCGGACGAACGAAAGAGCGACCAGATCGACCCCGGCCGAAAGACCAAACTGGAGGTCGGAAAGGTCTTTCTCCGTCAGTGAGGGGGAACTGACGTTGACGCCAGGCAAATTGATGCCCTTGTTGCTACCGATGGGGCCGCCTGAGATGACTTCGAAACGCACACGCACGCCGTCGCTCGCGATGGCGCGAAGTTCGACCACGCCGTCGGCCAGCAGAACCCGGTCGCCCGGCCGGACGTCCTGTGCAAATTTCACGTAGGTTGTCGAAGCGCGCTGACTGTTGCCAAGCACAGCCTCGGTGGTGATGATGAATTCGCCGCCGGTCGGAATCTCGCACTGAGGGGATTCGCATTTACCGAGACGGATCTTTGGCCCTTGCAGATCGAGCAGGATCGCGACGCGCCGGTCGTCCTCAGCCGCGACGGACCGCACGGCAGTAATGCGTGCGGCGTGGTCCTGCTGTGTTCCGTGAGAGGCGTTGAGCCGAAAAATGGAAACGCCGCAAGCCATCATCTGGCGCAGCACGGCCGGCGCATCAGTCGATGGGCCCAGCGTAACCACAATTTTGGTATTTGACATGCTTGCGGGTTACTATGACCATTCTGACATCATGCCCATAATTCAAGTCATCGTCCTCGCTATCATTCAGGGTTTCACGGAATTTCTGCCGGTCAGCAGTACGGCGCACCTGATCGTAGCGCCCTGGCTGTTCGGATGGCAAGATCCGGGTCTAACGTTCGATGTGGCATTGCATGTGGGTACGCTCATAGCGGTGGTTGCCTATTTCTTCCGTACCTGGCTGCAGATTATTTTGTACGGGTTTGGTATCGAATACGGGAACGACGAGACGATGCGTCAGAATCCTCGCCTGCTTTGGCTGTTGGTCGGCGGGACGGTTCCGGCCGGAGTCGTTGGTTTTCTGTTCGAGAAACAGGCCGAGAGCACGTTGCGCAGCCCATTTTTGATCGGAACTATGATGATCGTAATAGGCTTGGTCATGTGGGTCGGCGAGCGGGTCGGGTCACGGAAGATCGGCCTGGGAGCGATTTCGTTAGTGGATTCGCTGGCCATCGGCACGGCGCAAGCGTTGGCAGTAGTGCCAGGAGTTTCGCGCAGCGGCATCACCATCACAGCGGGGCTGTTTCGTAATTTAGATCGCGTCACCGCGGCCCGGTTTTCCTTTCTCCTGGCCACGCCTATTATTGCAGGCGCGGCAATTAAGAAGCTTTATGACGTGCTCAAGCATGGCGGCATCCCAACGGATATGCATACGCCGTTCGCCCTGGGAATCGTGGTGAGCGGGCTGACTGGCCTAGCCGTAATTGCCTTTTTCCTCCGATTTCTGCAGCGCCGCAGCCTGAACTTCTTCATTTACTATCGAATTGTTTTTGGCATAATAGTGATTGCTCTGGCTTTTTCGCGCCCGCCAGCGGGATGAAGCTCTTATCACCGACCGAGTCCAAACGTCTCAATGAAGTCGCGGGATTCGTGTTTCTAGCGATCGGACTGCTGGTCCTGTTCAGTCTGGTTTCGTACCGGACCTATGATCCCTCGTGGAATACGGCTGCCGGTAATGTGCATCCGCAGAACCTCGCGGGCTATGTAGGGTCTTATCTCGCCGACTTTCTGTGGCAGACGTTCGGCCTGGCAGCCCTGCTATTTCCGTCGGGCGCGTTCCTTCTGGGCTGGAAGTGGATTCGCTCGGAGACCATTGAAGACCCGGGCGTAAAGCTGACGGGCTTCATCCTATTAGGATGCGGCGTCGCGGCGGCCATGGGTCAAATGCCTCGCCTCCACGTTTTCGGACTGCCGGCAAGCGGGGTGATCGGCATGCTGCTGGCGCACGGATTGGTTGGGGCGCTAAATGGCGCCGGCGCAGCACTGGTTACGCTGACAGCTCTGATTGTCTCGGTGTACCTGGTCTCGACTTTCACACTGGCAAGATTGCAGGATTGGTTTGCCGGGCCAATTGCCTTCTGGCGACCGTTCGCAGAGCGCATCAAGGACTGGTTCGAAGAAAACCGTCGCCGGCGTGCGGAGAAGCGCCGCGAAAAAGCTCGTATACGGGCCGAGGAAAGGGCGGCCGCCCGGGCCGCCGCGCGCGGTGCGCGGGAGCCGCAGCTTGAAGTCGTCGAACCGGGCGCCGAAGGGCAGACACAGCCGGTCCTGGAATTCGATCCCGAAATCAACAGCATTCCTATCTGCCCGATCGAGGAATCCGTCGCGCCGGAGCCGGTTTCACGGCGCGCGGCAGCGCGTCCGGCAACCGAAGCGCGCTCCATTTCGGCGAATTTCCAGCTTCCTACAACGGAGCTTCTGAACGAACCGCAGGGCCGCACGTCTTATGACGAAGTCGAGCTCAAAGACATCGCGGCGCGAGTGAAATCAAAGTTCGAAGAATTCAACGTGCTGGGCTCGGTGGTGCAGATCAACCCCGGCCCGGTGGT
>DATLVQ010000256.1:0-3954 GCA_035577325.1 Bryobacteraceae bacterium
AGGGCTCAGCGTCTGGTGGCGCCGCCGGGCGATCGTACGCGAGCTAACCGGTTCGCCTGTCTGGATATACGAGCGAACGATGGAGTGTAGAATCTCCTGTTCCCGGGCGTTCAGCGTTTCTTCGCCATGCATAAGACGATAACTACCTTACACTATTGATTGTATTCTGTTGAAAAGCAAAGGGTCAATAGCGTACAAGCCCATGTTTCGTTCCGGTGACGCCCAAACGCCATTCCCTGCTAGAATAGCGAGTCTATCATCTCAAACCGGAGGCTGGAGTGGGCATCCTGAAGGCCTTTCTGCGTGCATTTAGCTACATTTTCGAGGGTTTATCGGCTCTTTTGGCCGCCGCGATCTCCTGCGTAGCGCTAGCCAGCCATAGCCCACTCAATCTCACGTTTCTGCCCTGGACCGCCGAAAAGCTCGCCCGCGTGTTGTTGCCGTTGGCCCTTGCCGGCTTGCTTCTGGTGCTGCTCGCCATGATTGGCAGGCTTCAGGCGCTCTTCTTCCTTTGGAGCGTCGCCGTTTTCGCTGTACTGTTCCGCGGTTTTTTCCTGACGGGGTACACGTTTTCCGGACCAATGCCATTCAAGGCGGCTGTTTATCTCACTCTGGGAGCGTTCGTGGCCATGATCGGAGCTTTTCCCTGGCCGCGCAGGCCCGGGCCCGTGCGAAAGCCGGAGAAGTGGTGAGTAATTTCGGAAGGATCGGGTAGCCCGGGCTGAGAACACAAGAGAGGCCCTACGATGACCGCATAATAACGGTCACCCATGTTCTTGGAGTTAGCATCGTGGACGAGGCCAAACTTCAGCTCTACGAATAATCATCGCAGGTACTAATCGAACGGCGGACGAGCAGTGTTCCGCTATGTTCCGCGTCTGAACTCACTGTCCCGCCCCCGCCTGCATCGGCTGTTCGGTGAGCGATACGCGCGTTATGATCAACCCGTCGGCGCCTCGGGAAATGGCCAGCATGGTTTCCGGGCGATCCGACTCGATGAGGTATGAAACGACCGGGCCAAAGATAGCGGCGATCTCCTTTGGTTCGCACGCGGGGAGAAAGGCGCGCAGAATGCTTGGATCATAGAGACGAAGATGGAGCGGACGCTCGTCGCCGGCGTGCGTCAGGAGAAAACGGCGAAAGTGGGCCGCCATGGCATCCAAGGACTCGATGCTGGTAAAGAAGATGCCCCAGCTCTTGCCCCAGCCCCCGAGCAGAAAACCCTCGAGAAACGCGTGAACGCCTCTGCGTTCGTTCTCCGAACTCGCCTGTCCAAGTTCTACCAGGACGGGCGCGTGCCCCGTGGCCTCGCCAGCCGGTTCAAAGAGCGGCTGCGAGCGCAAGGCAGACGTCTCCACCAACTGTGGCAGGCTCGAATCACGCGTGGCATCCACGACTGCGAAAAGCGGGGCGGTCTGGTACATCAGAATGTCGTGAACGCGTTTCCGCTCACCCGCTAGGACGGTTTGGACCGGCTGCCTGGGTTCGAATCCCGCGGCGTGCATGCGCGCGGTGCGCTCCGCCGACGCCACCAGAGATTGCGCAGTCGATTGCAGTTCCCCGGCGCTGATTTGCACCAGGAACGTCATTTCACCAGCGGAGATCTGGTCGCCATCCTTCACCCCAACCGCGGTCTGATCGATGCGCGCTCCGTTCACGAAAGTGCCGTTGGAGCTGCCAAGATCGCGAACGGCGCAGTCGGCTCCATTGCAATTTACTTCGAAGTGGGCGCCGGAAAGATACGAATCGTTGGGGAATGCGTAATCGGAGCGAGATGTGCGGCCGATGCGGACGATCTGGCCCGCATCGATAGAAATCTGCTGTCCCACATTTGATCCGGTGGCGATGAAGAGCACTACAGCCATTGTCTTCCTCCTGCATATCGCATGTTGCCGAACACCCGGACCGCGATGAAATCACTCGGGACAAGCTATCACAGACCGCAGTGAGTTGGAAGCGTGCCTTCTATTGCGGCAGACCTGCCTGCCGCACCAGATCCGCGAACCTGGGGTCGGTGCGCAGGCTGTCGAAAATCGGATCGACCTTCAGGTAAATCAGCCAGACGGAGCGGTCGCTTACTGCCTTGCGCAGCCATGGAAAGGCTTCCTCCTTGTTGCCGAGCGCGGCATGAATAACGGCAATCCATATCGGCTGCACGTAGGTTTGGGCGGAGCGCGTGTTCAGCTCATGGAGGATTTTCTGCGCCTCGGCGCGATCGCCCGACTGTGCATATGCGTGACCCAGGGCCGCCAGTTCACTGCTGCCCCCTTCCGACAGTTGCAGAGCCTGCTTCAATTCCGCGATGGCCTCCGCGTATGAGCCTTTTTCCTCATACGCGCGCCCCAAAAATACGTGTGCTGCCACGAACTGGGGATCCATGACGATCGCGCGCCGGCATTGATCGATAGCCTGATCGTTCTGGTGGGTGTAGTAGAAAGTGGAGGCGAGGGCCACGCTGATGGGCAGTGATACGGGTTCCAGCTGCTGCGCATGCTTCATGCTGGCCTGGGCTTCATCGGGGTGGCCCGTCACCGTCAGGTAGTCCGCGTGCCACTGGTGCGCAGTTGCGTAGTTGGGGTTGAGCTCTATCGAACGCTGGAATTCTTTTTCCGCCCCCGCCCAGTCCCAGTCGAGGGTCAGCTTGGCCCATCCGAGTGAAGCATGCGCTTCGGAAATCGTGTCATCGATTTCAAGGGCCTTCATGGCCGCCGTCTTGGCGCTGGGCATCACCTCTTTCGCCGCTAGAACGTTGTAGTCAGCCAGCAGCGCATAGGCGTCGGACAGTCCAGCGTAAGCCAGGCCATAGCGGGGATCTTTGTCAATGGCCTGCTTGAAAAAGTTGATACTGTTCTCCATGCCATCGAGGGTCTGCTTATTCCACTGGTAGCGCCCTTTCAGATACAGACCATAAGCCTCGGCGTTTTCGGTGTGGCGTTTGACCAGCCGTTTCTTGTCTTCGCCGGTGAGGCGCACGCGCAGCTTGTCGGAGATTTCCTGGGCAATTTCCTCCTGGATCGCCATCAGATCGGTGAGTTTGCGGTTGTACTGATCGCCCCAAATCAGATGATTCGTGCGCGTGTCCACCAGCTCCGCGCTCACCGAAAGCTGATCGCCTCGCTTCGTGACCCGGCCCGCCAGCACGGCCTTTACATTTAAGTCGCGTCCGGCGGCCTGCGGATCTACGTCCGGCCGCTTATATCGAAACACCGAGCTGCGCGACATCACCGAGACATTCGGCAATTGCGACAGGGTGTTCATAATGCTTTCCGTTATTCCGTCGCTCAAGTATTCGGTATTCGGATCGGCTCCCACGTTGACGAAAGGCAGAACGGCGATCGAGCGGATGGCGCCCGATTGATGGCTCCAGAGCCAGAGCAGAATGGCCGTGAGCGCCACGCCGGCGCCCCCCATCCAAACCGCTTTGTTCACGCGCGGCTTAGGACGTTCAACGGCCGGTTGGAAAACGCCCGATGTGCTGGATATAGTGCGCAGCGCGAAGGCCAGGTCGCGCGCCGATTGAAAGCGATCGGCGGCTTTTTTCTCGACGCAGTGAGCTACTATACGGTCGAAGTCGGGTGGAATTTGCTTTCCGCTGCCCGCCAACTCCGCGGGATCTTCGTTCAGGATAGCCGAAATCGACTCGGCGGCCGTTTTGCGTGAAAACGCCTTTTGACCGGCCGCCATTTCATAGAGCACGCACCCGAGAGAAAAAATATCGCTCCGGCCATCGACCACATCGCCGCGCAGCTGCTCCGGCGACATGTAACCCATGGTACCCACCACGATGCCGGGTATGGTGTTCATCTGCGTTTCCGCATCGGCCAGCTCGTCGGTATTAGGAGCAGACGCGGCATTCGAGGAAGATCCCGGCCCGGTCATGCGCGCCAGACCGAAATCCAGGACCTTGACGCGCATGACCGGGCCGGGATCTTCCTCGAATGCCGCGTCTGCTCC
>DATLVQ010000257.1:0-2409 GCA_035577325.1 Bryobacteraceae bacterium
GTGGGTCCCGATGGCGCGCTTTATGTAATGGACTTTTACCGGCTCGTGATCGAGCATCCTGAGTGGTTGTCGACCGAAGCGCAGCACTCGCAGGATTTGACCAAAGGCATCGACCGTGGCCGTATCTACCGCATTGTCCCGGACGGCTCGCCCGCTCCCAAGCCGGCTAAACTTGGATCGGCGTCTAATACGCAGCTGGTTCACGAGCTCGAAAATCCGGTAGTGTGGTGGCGGCGCACGGCGCAGCGGCTGCTGGTGGATCGCAAGGCCACCGACGCCGCACCCGATCTGGTCCGCCTGGTGCACGAGAGCCAGTCGCCCCTGGGCCGGCTGCACGCGCTTTGGACGCTCGACGGTTTGGGCAAGCTGGAAACGGCGGAAATCGAAGCAGGCCTCGCTGACAAGGAAGCCGGCGTGCGCGAGAACGCCATCATTCTGGCCGAGCCGCACTTGACGAAAGATTCCAAACTAACCGCGAAGCTTCTGGGCATGGTGCAGGATCCAGATGCCAAGGTCCGGTTCCAGCTTTTGTGTACGCTCGGCTCGGTGAAATCCCCACAGGCCGGGGCGGCGCGCGATCTGCTGCTGTCCCGTGATGTGGAAGACAAATGGTTTCAGATCGCGGCCCTCAGCGCATCCTCTGAAGAAGCCGCGCGTCTTTACGCGAAGGCCGTAACGGGCGAGACACAGGAGACGCCCGGACGCACGAATTTCATCCGGCTGGCGGCATCGGCCGTCAGCGCGCGGCGAAAACCGGCCGAGATTCAAGCCGTAATCGAAAAGGTGGCGCGAGCGGAGCAGAACGGCGCTGAATGGTGGCGCGCGGCGAGTCTGGAAGGGCTAGCGCTCGGCATGCGGGGCAAGGCGGCAACGCCAGTTGGCTTCGGACCAAGCGAGACGCTGTTGTTGAAACTCTTCAGCAGTCCACAGGTCACGGTTCGGCGAGCGGCACTGCGCTTGATTGAGATTACGGGCCTGCCTTCGGGCCCTGCGGCCTCTTCGGTGCTCGCGCACGCTGCGGCTACGGCGGCGGACAGGCAGGCGGATGCGAATGTGAGAGCCGACGCCATCGGTCTGCTCGCTCTTGCGGGCCCGCAAGCGCATGCGGCGCTCTTCAAACAACTGATCGATCCGCATGAGCCCGATCAGGTGCAGGCCGCCGCCGTGCGCGCCTACGGCAAAATCAAGGGCGACGACGTCGGCAAGCTGTTGCTGGCGAACTGGCGCGAGCTCACGCCCGCCGGCCGCACCGAAGCCGCTGATGCCATGTACCTCGAGCCCAGCCGCATCCGTCTGCTGATTGCCGCGCTCAAGGCAGGCGACGTGCAGCCATGGACGCTCGCCTTCCGCCATCGGCGCCGGCTCATCATGAGTGACGATCCGTCCATCCGGGCCGCGGCCCGGCCCCTGCTCGAACCGAGCGCCGGCGAACGCGAGAAAGTGGTCAGGCGTTATGAAGCTGCACTCGACCGTCAGGCGGACGCCGCGCGCGGCCGCGAAGTTTTCAAGTCCATTTGTGTGAAGTGCCACCGCTTCGCCGGATTGGGTGTACAAGTAGGTCCTGACTTGGCGACCGTGCAGAACCAGCCCAAGCAGGCGCTGCTCGAAGACGTTCTGATGCCCAATAAAACCATCGCGCAGGGCTATGAAGCCTATGTCGTCGTCACCACAGGTGGAACTTTCGACGGCGTGCTGGGTGCGCAGACGCCCACTACAATCGCTCTCCGCCATGAAGACGGCAAAGAGGACATTCTGCAGCGCAAGGACATCAAAGATATGTACGTCACCAACGTTTCCGCCATGCCGGGCGATCTCGAAAAACAGATCGACATTCAGCAAATGGCGGACCTGCTGGAATTCCTGAAGACTACACACTGATCTTCCCAAACTGTGCGAAATCCCACTGCGTCAACGTGGCACGAAGCCATACCATGGTTTCAGGGAGATTCCATGGCAACCGCACCTATACCCGATCCTAAAAAACCATTCTTGAGCGACATCAAGGAAATCCGCCGCCGCGCCCGCCAGCACATTGAAAAAGGCGCGGTTACTGAAAACCATCAGGCCGACTTGGCGACATCCATCCGGGTGCTTAACGAAGCGCTGGCCACCGAGATTGTCTGCGTCCTGCGCTACAAGCGCCATCACTATATGGCCAAAGGTATTCACGCCAAGGCAGTCGCCGAAGAGTTTCTGGAGCATGCAAACGAAGAGCAGAGCCATGCCGATCAGATCGCCGAACGGATCGTCCAGCTCAACGGCGAACCGAATTTTAATCCGGAAGGCCTCATGATGCGCAGCCACTCGGAGTATGTGGAAGGCCAAACGCTCACCAGATCTTCCTGGATCATCTCGGTGAGCGTTTGGCCTTCCACATACTCCGAGTGGCTGCGCATCATGAGGCCTTCC
>DATLVQ010000258.1:0-2201 GCA_035577325.1 Bryobacteraceae bacterium
CTTCTGGATGATCACTTCGGTCTTCATGCCGGTGGCATCGGGAAGGCGCCGGACGAGCTCTTCGTTGGCTCCGGTCATGCAGGCCGCCGTGCCGAGCGTAAGCGCCGATGCCGCGCCCGCGCTGACCATAGCCGCCTCGCAGCCGATGAGCGACGCAATGCGCTCGCCCACGCGGTCGTGCAGCTCGTTCAGATGGACGTACTGCTTCGCGCAGTAATCGATCGCCTGCATCACCTCCGGCGCCATCAGCGACGCCGTCAGCGTCGTGTAAGTGCCGGCGGCGTTGATAAACGGGCGAACGCCGAGCTCGGCGAAATAGTCGCGCTTGACCATGGATGGCGCACCGTGCGGCGCGCTCTGGGCAACATTTCCAAGAAGCGGCACCGCGGAAAGTCCTTGCAGAAAATGACGGCGATTCGGCATAAGTCGGTCTCCTGGCAGATTAAGTTTATCCTAATCAGTGGTCGCCGCGCGCGCTCAGCATGTTGGCAAAAATCCGGTAGGCGCCGGGAACGCCCGCCGGCAATTCGCGGAACCAGGAAAATGCGCTGAAGATGTACACGCCCTTGCCATAACGCGCATAGAGCATGCCGCCCTCGAGTGGCTTCTCGCCCGGGTCGTGTGTCTCGATCACCGGCTGGTAATGCTCGTTCCATTCCGAAGCAAAATATAGGCCGCGCTCCTGGATCCAGCCGTCGAAATCGCGCTCGCCGATGTGATTGGGCGAGACCAGCAGCACGTTGTCCGGTGAGAGAAAGCGTACCGGCGCCTCTTCCACGCTCACGCGGCCGCGGCCCACTTCGAGCGGATACGGGCCGATATGGGACAACTCTCCCGAGCGCCGGCCACCGAAAGGCCCGCCTTCCGCCACGTTGTACTGGACGATCAAAGTGCCGCCATTGTGCACATAATCGAGCAGCCGTTGCTGATTAGCGCGCAAATCGGCGCGGACATTGTAGGCACGGACACCCGTTACGATGGCATCGAAACCACCGAGGTCGCCTTCGGCCAAGTCGCGCGACGAAAGCAGCCTGACTTCGCAACCCAACTGGCCAAGCGCCTCCGGCACCTGGTCCCCGGCGCCCATTACGTAGCCGATTTTATGCGCGGTGAGCGCGATGTTGGCGCGCTCGAGCTTGGCGGCCGCCTCCGGAAACAGCGTTTGCGTCGGAATGTGCGGAAAAGAGATCACAGCCATGCCGGAGGAAATCTCCTTCCCATCCACGCGCGCGATCGCGCGCAGCCGGCCTTGCGCATCTGCCCGAGGCGGCGTGATCGAAAATGCCAGAGCCAGTTCCCCGCCCGCGTCCGGCACCCGGAACTGGTGTGACGCGGGTTCAGCGCGCCACCCGGGCGCTAGATCCAGTCGAAGCTCGCCCGCGACTCCGGCGACGTTTGCTTTCACCGCAACTTCGATTTTCTTCGCCTGCTCGGTGGGAAATAACGCGACGCGTTCCGCCACGTTCACCGCCACCGCGGGCACAACTACGAGCGCCCGTGTCAACTCGCCTTCCGTGGGATCCACGTAGCGATAATGTACCGGCCGCCGCAAAGTAATCCCTGTGTCCCCAACCTTCAGCGCGAATTCGGCCGTCACCACGGGCGGCGTATCGGCCATGCCGATCAACCGCTGGTCTTTGATCTCGTAGATGTCGCCCGCATGCGCCTTCCGCAACCAGTATGGCTGCGAGTACGGCTGATCGGCGGGGACGGACCACGCGACCTCCGCGCGCTTCGGCCGGTTGGCGGCAAGAGTGTCGGGGTTCTGGCCGGCAGCGCCTCCACCGGCTGAGTTCAATGAGTAGCCGACCCAGGCAATGGGAAATGGCGAACGATTGATCGCCTCGAGTTCAATTTTGACAGCCGACCCAGGGACGGCCGCATACCGGTCCGCGGTCGCATCCAGCCAGAGCCCGCTACAAAGTGCCACCGTTTCGTCCAGTTCCGCGAGCTTTCGTTTGGCCAGCGGATCGTCCATGGCCGCGATCAGCGGGCGCGCCTTGAGCAGCAGCGGAATAGTTCGCTCCGGCTGTTCCGGCACAAGCGTCCGTTCGGCTTCCGCCAGAATCCGCCCAACGGCTTCGCCTCCGGGAACACGCGTCCATGTCGTCACCACGTCATCGAACACGTCACGATCCGCCGGCGGCCCGGCAACCGTCAGCAGGTAATTGTGCGACGGCCCCCGCCGCTCGGGCGCTCCC
>DATLVQ010000259.1:0-4153 GCA_035577325.1 Bryobacteraceae bacterium
AAGAAATGGTCCTTATCGCTCCAGTTGTAGTCGATCCGATATAGGTACTCCCTCAGGTTCGACAGAATGCCATCGGATACCGGCGGCGCCAGGAAGTTGTTGTACGGCCCTGGGGCAGTGGTTGGCGGCAGGAAGCTCATCCACTTTAACGCCAGCGCGCTTTGCTGGCTGGCTGGAATCTGATTGCCAGGGAATGCGGTACGCGTGATGACGCCATTGGTAATGGTTTCCGACTTTGGATCGTAGATCGGAACACCCAGGTCGGAGAAGTTGCCAGTTCGTTCCTGTTCGGAAGGAATCGAGAGGAGCGCGCGGTTTGCGCCGCCGAGCGAACGTAACCAGTCCACATTAGCGAAAAAGTAGGTCTTGTGCTTCGATCCCCAAATAAACGGCAACGGTTTGATCATCACCGGGCCGCCGATCATGAAGCCAGGCTCGTTTTCGTTGTCCTTGGGCCTCGCGTCTCCGGCCGGCCGGTTGTTGGTGAACTGCAGCGCGTTGAGGCTCTTGTTCCGCAGGTACTCGAAACCGCCGCCGTGGAACTGATCGCCACCGTGCCGTGTCGTGACGATGAGCTCACCGCCGGTGGTGGTCCCGTACTCCGGCAAATAGCTCGAGGTCAGTACTCTCACTTCCTCCACCATGTCCGGTGTTGAAGCGAAATCGAAGAATGACACCATGCCGCTCTGCGACATCGTGCCCTCCTGCATGCTGACGCCGTCCATGACGGCTTCGTCGCCCATCTTGAGACCGCCATTGATGCGAGCGTTAAACGCCTGCGGGCTGGTGCCGGTGTTGACGCCGGGAAGGAATGAGATGAACTGTACGGCGTTCCGCGGCGTCCCGGCGGACACCAGCAGGGGCAGTTGATTGATGACCGTCGGCGCTACGGCCTCTTGCTTCGCGCCGTTGTCCACTTGCAGTTGCGCGACATCGGCCGAGACCTCGATTCTCGTAGCCGCATCTCCGACTTGTAGCTGCGGGTCAAGGCGCCGGCTCTCCGTAGCCAAAAGTTGGATTTTCGTGGACACGTAGGTCTTGAAGCCCGCTGCCTCCACGCTCAGATCGTAATTGCCGGGCTGCATGTTGGGGAAGGCATAGCGGCCGTCGCTGTCGGTCTTTACGGTCGAAGTGAATTGCCGGTCCGACCCTGTGATCGTGACCGTTGCGTTCGGCACGAAAGAGCCGGACGCGTCCGTCACCTGGCCACTTAAGTTGGCGTTTTGACTCTGTCCAAAAGCAGCCGTCCCGATGAGCAATAGGGCAGCAAAAGACCGCAAGAATGAGCTACGTGGCATTCAACTCCTCCAAATTCGCTATGTACAGATTACGAGACCCCAATCCGCCCAAGGCGGGTGTAAACGATTTCGGTTAGTATATCACCCGGTTTCAGGCACTGTAAAGGTAAAAATAGTGAATTTAGACTACTTGCGCCCGCCCTCCGCCCGCAATCAGTCGACTGCGAGCGGTGTACGATAATAAATTCGTGCGGGCATCAGGGCTGATGGCAACGGCGTTGGTTACCGTAGCATTTTTCGCTTGGCGAAGCGCTCTAGTGGCATTGCCTTTCGCGCAAAGTCAGCCGGCGGATCTGGAACGCTCTCTCACCACCATCCAGGAGTCTATCGAGTCCGGTAACCTCGAAGGCGCCCTGTTCTTGATCGCCACCGCGCTCCACCGCCACCCGGCGGAAGCCGGGCTGTTCAATCTGCGAGGTGTGGTTCATGCAAAACAGCAACTGTTTACCGCTGCCCGCGCGGATTTTGAGCGTTCTGTGCACTTGGATTCGCGCCTCACGCCCGCCTGGCAGAATCTGGCGCGCGCCTGCCAGGTTCTCGCGAGCACTGACGATTCCTCGATTTCCTGCGCCATCGATAGCTGGAGCCGTGTGCTCCGCCAGCAGCCAAACGACATTGAAGCGCGAACTTCGCTGGCTACACTAGATTTATGGCGCGGAAACTTCGTCGAGTCGTTGCAGCAGCTGAAGGCGTTGCCGCCGGCCGCATCGTCTCGGGCTTCCCTCCTTGCGGTGCGCTGCGCGGACCTAGCGGGCCTGAACCGTTTAGGAGAAGCCACCGAAGTGGCGGCGCGCCTGGCGCGCTCCACTGACTTTACCGATGATGACGCAGCTACCGTTTTCCCGGTTCTGAAGTCCCCAAAGACCGCCCATCTGGTGGCGACTTTAGTCGAGGCGCTCGACGCCCGGAATGTTGCCTCGGTCCCCAGTCTCCGTCAGCTGGCTGTAGCCTACGAGCAACTGAACCGTCCGGTGGACGCGCGCAAAGTGCTGGAACGCGTTGCCGTCCGCGAACCGCGAAACCCGCAGCACTTGATCGAGCTGGCCCGCCTGGCATACCTTCTGCGCGACAAGGAGGGTGCGCTCGGCTATCTGGGACACGCGCGCGATCTCACGCCCAACGATGCGCAAGTCCATTTCCTGTTCGCCATGATTGCTCTCGACATGGATCTGCCGCTCGAAGCGCGACGGTCTGTCGAGCGGGCACTCGCGCTCGATCCCAAAAATGCCAAATACAATTACGCCATGGGAACGATTGCGCTGAGGAGCCACGATATCGCGAGCGCAATTCCGCATTTCGAAACCTACCTCGCGGCCGAGCCGCAAGATCCGCGCGGCCATTTCGCACTCGGCGTGGCATGTTTCGCGGCCGGCGATTATGACCGCGCGCGCAAAGAGATGGAAGGCATTCGCACAGGCACCGACACCGCGGCGGGCGCTGAGTACTTTCTGGGCCGGATCGCCCGTCTGGACGAGAAGCTGGACGAAGCCGCAAACCACATCGAGAAGTCCGTCCAATTATCGCCCTCCTTCGCCGAATCTTACGCGGAGTTGGGACGCATTCGCTTGCGGCAGGGCTTGACCGATCAGGCGCACGCCGCGCTCGATCGCGCCTTGTCGCTTGACGCGAACTGTTTCCAGGCCAACGCCACGCTTCTGGCTTTGTACCAGCGCACGCATGATCCGCGGACGGAGGAACAGGCGGAGCGCGTGCGCAAGCTTGACGCTGACCGCTCCGCGCGGCAGGAGCTGATGCTCCGGACCATCGAGTTACGGCCTTATTGATGCTCCCGCGCTGCATTCTGCCAGGCTTGTTCTGCCTAGTCGCTGGGCTGGCCCAGCAGCCGGACGCCGTTATGGAGCGCGTGCGCCATGCCCCGCTGCCGGCGGATCAGGTCAGCCTGATCATTTCATCGCTCGCCGCCAAAGATTATCCGCGCATCGAATCGCTGGTCAAAGCAGCCGCGCGTGGGGATGCCGCGCACGCCGGCGAGCTCTACGCACTCCTCGGAGCTGTCGAATTTGTGGCCGGCCGCATGGAGCCGGCGGCACAGGCATTCCGCCAGTCGGATTCGCTAGCGGCGCTCCAGGAACGCGATCGCTTTACGCTGGCAATGTCGCTGGCAAATCTGAGTGAAACCGAGAGCGCCCGAACCGAGCTCTCGACCTTGAATCGTCTGCGGCCGGAACAGCCGCTGTACCTGTACTGGCTCGCGCGCCTGGACTATTATCAACGCCGCTATGAAGACGCCATCGCGAAGCTGCGCCGTGTCCTGGAGCTCGATCCGCAGTCGTCCCGCGCCGAGGACAATCTCGGCCTGGCGCTCGATATGGTGGGTCGCGCCGAAGAAGCGCAAGCCGAGTTTGCCAAGGCCATAGCCCTGAACCGGAGTCTGAAGCAGCCATCGCCCTGGCCCCCGCATAATTTTGGTTACTTGTTGCTGCGCCTCGAAAAGCTGGAGGCAGCCGAAAAAGCGCTTCGCGAATCGCTCGAGTATGATTCCCGCTTTGCGCAGGCTCATTTCCACCTCGGCCGGGTGTTAGAGAAACAGAGCCGCGACGCCGAAGCGATTGCCGAGTATCGCGCTGCGATTTCGCTCGATCCGGCGCAAGCCGAGCCCTACTATTCGCTGGGGTTACTCTATCGTCGCCTGAATCGCACCGCCGAAGCCGACGCCGTGTTCGCCGAGTACAGAAAGCGCAAGACTGACGTCGCTGCGAAGAACTGATGGGATTGATTCGACCGGACCCCTTCCCCTTCGTTCTTGGCTAAAATGGTTCACGTTCAGCGCATCTGCACGCTCTGCGCACATCCATCGTCAAGCTTGCCAAGGAGGCTTCATGCTCCGGATCGTG